>JAYSON010000325.1:0-3026 GCA_043722725.1 Chloracidobacterium sp. | reverse complement strand
CGAAAGCTTTGCTTCGACTGAAAAGGCGGCGAATAGGATAAGTCCCAGGCTTAGAATTAGTGAATGGCGAGAATATTTTGGCATCTGAAAACTCCTTTCTGGTGTAATTAAAATAGCCGAAGGTTTCACTGTTAAAGTCAGCGAGGGTAAATAAAAGTTAAAAAGATAATGCACCGCAAGGATGGAAACGAGTAATTGTATCGGAAAAACCATCGTTTGTCTACGCTAGAGCATTCGTTGAAGATTTTTTAAGATCGCTGCCGAATGCTAAACTATTTATTTGCTTATGATGGATGTGACCTCACCTAAAACAACGGACACGCAAATTTCGGTGCCGATTGAGTCCCCATCGCCTACCGTGGACGAGATCGTAGCTCTCAGCAGTACGGAAAAGCTCGCGTTCCGGCTTGTCCGGAGGATGAATAAAGGCTGGTGGAAGCGATTTTGGACGTTCTGCCAACGGCATATCGGGTCATTGTGGATTTATCTGGCCACCTACAATCTGATGAATGTGCGCGGAATCGAGCACGTAGAACAAAGCGATGTAAACCGGCCGCTCGTCCTCGTGGCCAATCACCGGTCGTTCTTCGACATGTACACGGTCTCGAGCGTTATTTTTCGCCGGACTACAAGGCCGATCACCTTGTTCTTTCCCGTTCGGGCCAAATTTTTTTATAGCAATCCGATTGGTTGGTTTGTAAATTTGGTGATGGGCTGGTGGGCAATGTACCCGCCATTTTTTCGCGAGGAAAAAGAAGCGGATAAGAGGGCATTCGATAAGTTTTCGGTACGGGAACTGACACACCTTTGCTCTTTTGGCCGCGGCAACGTGATCGGCTTTCACCCGGAAGGCAAACGTAATTTGAGCGGCGACCCATACAGTTTCCTGCCGGCCCAGCCGGGCATCGGAAAAGTGATTTACGATGCTCACCCGCAGGTAATTCCGGTATTTATCGCCGGGCTTCGCAATGAACTCGCCAAACAGGTTTTGGGGAATTGGGCAGGCAGCGAAAAGGTCCGAATCTGGTTTGGCGATCCGATCAACCTCGAGCATTTTTACGAACAGCGAAATTCGGTGCGGACGCATAAAGCGATTTCCGACTTTTTAATGACAAGAATCGCCGACCTTGGTGAAATGGACCGTGCCGAATTCGGATCGCGGGAAATAGCTCAATAAGACGATATCGACTTGATCCAGCTGAGTAGGAGATCGTTTCCGGTGGCGGCGGTTTAAGATGAACGACAGCAGCCAAAATAAAACAGAGATATCGAGCGGGCCGCTACTGGAAATGTCGTCAAAACGCCGCTGGGCGGTGACGGCGGGAGTAATAACCGGGATGTTCATCGCCGCGCTCGAGGCGACCGTCGTGGGCACCGCGATGCCGACCGTAATTGCGTCGCTCGGCGGTTTGAATCATTACAGTTGGGTTTTTTCGGCCTATCTTGTGACTTCTACGGTAACTGTTCCGGTATGGGGAAAATTATCGGATCTTTACGGCCGGCGTCTTTTGTATCAGATCGGCATCGGCGTGTTTCTGCTCGGAACACTGCTATCGGGGTTTTCAACGACGATGACGGAACTAATTATTTTTCGCGCGATTCAGGGACTTGGCGCGGGAGCGCTCATTCCGCTCGGTATGACGATCATCGGCGACGCTTTCACGGTTGAAGAACGCGCCAAAATGCAGGCATATTTTAGCGGCGTGTGGGGACTTTCGAGTATTATCGGGCCGGTCGTCGGGGGATTTGTGACCGACCAGTTGTCGTGGCGATGGGTGTTTTGGATCAATCTGCCTATCGGAATCGTCGCGGCGCTTATCATCGGGATCGCGTTAAAGGAGCCGAAACTAAACAAAACGCCCTCGATTGATTATGCCGGGGCGACATTATTGATGATCGCTATCAGTTTGCTAATGCTTGTCATGGTAGAAAGCGGCTCCTCGGTTGCGGCAATTTTCTCGTCCACCAATCTTTTGCTGTTCGGAATTTCCGTGGCGATGCTCCTACTTTTCTTTTGGGTTGAAAAGCGTGCGAAAGATCCTATAATTCCCTTTGAACTATTCGGCAACCGAACGGTTGCGATCTCGGTTGCGGCCGGTTTTTTAGGCGGTGTGGCAATGTTCGGAGCGATCTCTTTCATCCCTCTTTTTGCTCAAGGGGCATTAGGTTTTTCGGCAACCGAGGCCGGGTCGCTGCTTACACCTTTGATGCTGAGCTGGGTGACGATGTCGGTCGTCGGCGGGCGTTTGATGCTAAAGATCGGTTATCGCGGCATTACGATCATGGGCTTTATCGTTCTTACCGCCGGATTCGTTTTGCTCGCACTATTTCAACGCGGAACACCGAGCATTTGGCTTTATGTCGATTTGATGTTGGTCGGATGCGGATTGGGTATGACGATGCTGACGCTTCTGATCGCCGTCCAGCAGGCGGTTGAGCGGACAAAGCTTGGAATAGCGACTTCGCTAAATCAATTTTCTCGCTCGATTGGCGGAGCGCTGGGCGTGGCGATCATGGGAGCAGTATTGACCGCGGGACTTGCGAGCGAGCTTAACAAAGTTGCGGCCGACGGAAGCGCCCGTTTGACGGTCTCTCAGGCGGCGGAATTCGCCTCAAACCCGAATGCATTGATCGAACCGACCGCGAAAGACAGTTTACCCTCGGAAACCCTTGAAATATTGCAACAGGCGATGGCGGCGGCGATTCATCCGGTTTTTTGGGTCGGTGCGTTTATGTCGTTGCTCGCTCTTGTTACTGTGCTCTTTCTACCGAAACCGGAAAGACCGTCGGATAAAGATGTGGACGGCGAAAGATTGATCATGGCAGAACAGACGAATATTAATGCCAGAAATCAACCGGTCGCGGAAAGGAATTAAGGTTTATTCACGTTGGGTTTAATACCTCGTCAGCTTGCTGCGGCTTTATTTGCCTACAGCCATATCACATTCGGCGGAACGCTCCATGTCTTAAACGTGCGGAGTACGCGACGATAACTTTAGCTACATGTGGAGGCGAAGCCGTAACAT
>JAYSON010000324.1:0-2989 GCA_043722725.1 Chloracidobacterium sp. | reverse complement strand
TCGCCCAAGCCGCTTCACGAAATCGTTCCGGTCGCGATGTCGTCAAAAAATGAATTAACTAGCCAGTATTCGATTAACGATCTCGAAAAGGTCGGGATGCTCAAAATGGATTTCCTGGCGCTCACGACTTTGACCGTTATCCAGGATTGCCTTGAGGCGATCAAAATGAAAACGGGAACCGAAATCGATTGGAGCCGCGTCTCGCTTAACGACGAAAAGACAATGGCGCTTTTCGGCGAAGGAAAAACCGATGCGATTTTCCAATTTGAATCTTCCGGCATGCAGGAGATTTGTAGGCGCTTAAAACCTAAAGAACTTGAAGATCTTTCGGCATTGAATGCACTCTATCGTCCCGGCCCAATCGACGGCGGGATGATTGAAGATTTTATCCAGCGCCATCGTGGCGAGAAGCGTGTCCAATATCTCATCCCGGAGATGAAGGAAATTTTGAGCAACACTTATGGTGTTCTGGTTTACCAGGAGCAGATCATGCAGCTTGCGCAGAAGCTTGCCGGTTACAGCCTTGGCGAGGCGGATATGATGCGCCGCGCGATGGGCAAGAAAAAGCGTGAGGCGATGGCGAAAGAAGAAGAGAAATTCGTCAGCGGCGCTATTGGAAACGGGATCAAGAAGGACAAAGCCGAAGCCATTTTCAAACTAATGGCCCAGTTCGCCGATTATGGATTTAACCGCAGTCATAGTATTGCGTATGCGTATTTAGCTTTTCAGACCGGGTATCTAAAGGCTCATTTCCCCGCTTACTTTTATGCCTCGGTGTTATCGCACGAATCGGACGACAGTGCAAAGGTTTATAAATACTCGAACGAACTTCGGTCGATGGGATTGAAGCTGCTTCCGCCCGATGTAAACGAAAGTGACGATAGCTTTACTCCTTCGAACGATTCGGTTCGATTTGGATTAAATGCGATCAAGGGAATCGGAACCGCTAGCGTAAAGGCCATGATCGAGGCTAGGAATAACGGAAAGTTCACTTCCCTGTTCGATTTTGTTTCGCGCATCGATCAAGGCTCTATCGGTCGGCGTGGGTTGGAAAGCCTTGTAACGGCAGGTGAGTTTGATTCGTTAATTCCAGTGGCGACAACGGTAAATCTTTGGCGGGCACAACTTTTTGCCGCTATTGACTCGGCGCTTTCTTATAGCCAGAAAGCTTCAAACGATCGTCTTCGCGGGCAAAACGCGCTGTTTGGGGAAGAAGATCTGACGGCTTCCACTTCCGATAGCAATTTGCCCGTCGTCGCTCCATGGACGCAGGCAGAAATTTCACGGCAGGAAAAAGCGGCAATTGGCTTTTATCTTTCGGTGCATCCGCTTGATGATTATCGCGAGGTCCTGTCGGAATTGAATATTTTAAATATCGCAGATCACGAAGAAATAAAAGTCGGAGATCAATTGACCTTGGCGGGGATAGCTTCCGGGCTGCAAGTAAAATACAGTAAGAAAGGCAATCGTTTCTGCATTTTTCGTCTTGAGGATCAATCCACCGGAGTTAAGTGTCTGGTTTGGGCGGAGGCCTATGGTAAATTCGCGGATTCCCTAAAGAATGACGAACTGTTGATAGTTGACGGACGCGTTGAAGCTACTGACGGGCAGGAGATCACATTCATCGTGAACGAGGTTAAATCTCTTGGTGATGCCGAGGCCCGCAACGCAAGGTCAGTTTCTATCGGTTTACCTGTTCAGGAATTCGATGACGAATATTTCTATTCGTTATTTTCGGTTTTGAGCAAGAGCCAGGGACAGTGCGAGGTTTTTATTAACCTGCCGGTCGAGGATTTTGAACTAAAAATTCACGCCCTGCCGCTTCGAATCCAGGGATCAAGACGAATCGAGGATGATCTGAAGGCGAAGGGCTGTTCGGTGACATGGATGTTATAGTTAACCCAAGTTGCCAGTTATGAAATTTTTGATTTTTTGACCACGAATCAACACTAAACTGCAGTAAACAATCTTTTTTCGTGTTTCTTCGTGTATTTTGGTGATTCAGTTCCTGTTCGGAAAAAACCACGAATAAACCTGTAACTAAGCAACTGGGTTAACTATTTAGAATAATTTATGGCGCAAAATGACAAAAAGACGGCGTTTGACCGTGTTCAGACCGCACGTCACCCGGATCGGCCCTATTCGCTCGATCTATTCGCGACAATATTTACGGATTTCATTGAAATTCATGGTGACCGTCGATATGCGGACGATCCGGCGATGGTTTGCGGATTTGCGAAATTAAACGATACGGAAGTTTTGGTTCTCGGGCAGCAGAAAGGGCGCGATCTGAATCAACGAAGATATCGAAATTTTGGAATGTCGAAGCCGGAAGGATATCGAAAGGCTTTGCGTGCAATGCAAATGGCCGAAAAATTTGGGAGACCGATAATTTCGTTCGTCGATACGCCCGGCGCGTATCCCGGAATCGACGCGGAAGAACGTGGTCAAGCCGAAGCGATCGCTCTCAACCTGCGTGAAATGGCCGGCCTAAAGGTACCGATCATCGTTGTTATTCTTGGCGAAGGCGGCTCCGGCGGAGCACTGGCTATCGGAATCGGTGACCGGGTTTTGATGATGGAGAACGCGGTTTATTCCGTGATTACCCCCGAAGGCTGTGCGGCGATCCTTTGGAAAGACGCCGGACAATCGAATTTGGCCGCCGAGGCCCTACGCCTAACTGCCAAAGATTTGAAAGAGTTCGGCTTAATTGATGAAGTAATACCTGAGCCCAAGGCCTGGGAAATTGATCCGGAAGATTCACCCAACGGAAAGAAAGCATCTGCCTTTGAAGAGATCGCGAAAAGCCTGAAAAAGGTCCTGACCACCAACCTGAAAGAATTGTCGGCCTCCGATCCTAAACAACGAGTCACGGAGAGATTTGAGAAGTTTCGACGGATGGGCGAGTGGGTTTAGGATTAAAATTTCAAGGCTCAGATTTCAGGTTTTAAACGAAAGATATGCGAGCGGAAACGCGTGCTCTTCCATA
>JAYSON010000323.1:0-8750 GCA_043722725.1 Chloracidobacterium sp. | reverse complement strand
TGTCGTGAGAGGCGGGTCGAGATCGACCGAATCGACCGGCGTTACGGATTTACCCCAAAGTGTGTCGTTCCGATTCTGTGAGATCATATTTTTCAAGTTATTTTCAGCTACGCCGACGACATTTAATGCGTCGTAAACCGATTGCTCAAAGTTCGCGACCTGCGTTTCTGCGGCCAGGACATCGATCGGTGCAAGCTGACCTTCCTTCACCAGCCGTCGATTGTGTTCGAGCTGGTCCTTTGCATCTTTAACACCGTCACGCTGAACCTCCAGGTTCCGCAATGCGTACGTCAGGTCCCAATACGCCCGCTGAACATTGGCAATTATATCAATCGTCCGCTGCCGAAACTGGGTGTCGGTCAACGAAAGATTTCGTTTGGCTATCTCTATAGCCCGTCGTGGCTGATCGAACCTACGGCCGCGCAAGAGCGGCTGCGTCACGCTGAATATTAGGCTCGAATTTAGCTGCGGGCTAAGGATCGAAATCGGGTTATCTGTTGACAGTTGCTGATTGTTGAAATTTGCGCTCAGGACGGTTCCGAATTTCGGCACAAATCCCTGAATACCGGCATTTCCGACAAACGATCCCTGTGTCGTCTTTTGATTCGAGCTAAAAATGCTCACGTTCGGCACGGTTGCGCGCTCGTAATACGATTGGCCGCTGAATCTCGGCTCATATGCTCCGCGGGCGGCCTTCAGATCGAACTCGGCGATCTTTACGTTCTTTCGCGTCACCTCGATATCTTTATTGTTCTCAAGGGCGAGCGAGATCGCTTCGGCCAATGTCAACGGCTTTTGGTCAGTCATATCGACGCCAACCCGGCCTAAGTCAGGCATGCTGCGGTCGTCCGAACGATAATTCGGATCGATCGCCGGTACGCCCTGAAGCTTTTCCGGCGCAACATCCTGTTTGTCCGTAACTGCAGGCGTAGGTATGGGAGTCGGTGTCGGATCCTGAGCAAAAACATTGCCGACACCAATCAGTATTGTGAATAAAACTGCGTTGTATGATCGCGAAAACATATATTAATACCTGCGGACGAAATTGCTCGCCGCGTTTTGCTCCACCGCTCCGGGGTGGAGCACGATGCGAGCCGCCTTAATTCTTGCCTAACAATGAGCTTGTAGCAGCCGATAACTTTTGGCGAATACCGCCGAAAAGCCAATCCGAAAATCTCGTAACATACTGAAACAGCATCATTTCACTGAGGTCATCAAACAACGAATAGAAAACCGGCACGGCCAATAAAGTCAGCAGCAAACAAAGCGATTGTCCACCAACAACTAAAACGCCGATAGATCGGTTCGTTCCGGCTCCAGCACCTGTAGAGACCACGAGCGGGATCATCCCTGCAACCAACGCGATGGTCGTCATCAAGATCGGACGAAGCCGGTCGCGGTTTGCCTGAATGATCGCTTCGTAGCGGCTCATACCCTGCGAACGAAGATTGCTGGTGTGATCGATCTGCAAAATGGCGTTTTTCTTGACAACGCCGAAAAGCAGCAACAGCCCGAGGCCAGAGAAAATATTGACCGTTTGACCCAATACCAAGAGGCTCAAAATTCCGAATGGGATCGAAAGCGGCAAAGTCAGAAGGATCGTTACGGGATGAATAAACGATTCGAACTGCGCGGCCAGCACAATGTACATAAATATGAACGACAGTGATATCGCTAAAAGAAAGTACATTCCCGCTTTACCCATCTCTTTGGACTGGCCTACATAACCGGTTGTGTAACCGGCCGGAAGATTAAGATCCTTTACCGCCGAGTTGATCGCCGTCTGAATTTCCGCCGCTGAGCCGCCCGGACGTGTATTTGCGAGAACGGTAACCTGACGCTGGCGGTTGGTTCGCTCGATAGAGCTCGGTCCGGTTCCTTCCTTCATCTTTACGAGGTTGTCGAGCGTAACCAATCCTGCTTTTGTCGAAGGTACGATCATGCGTTTCAGGCCTTCAACATCATTTCGAAAATTATTGATCGCCCGAACTCTTACCTCGTATTGATCGGTCCCTTCATTAAAAGTTGTTGCTTCAGTGCCGGCGACAAGCGTATTCAGCGCTTGAGAAACGTCACCGATGCGAACGCCGAGATCCGCCGCCTTAACGCGATCAACCTCGAGTTGAACTTCCGGTTTACCGCTTATCAATGTGGAATCGACATCAACAGCGTCCGGGATGCTTTTCATCTTTTCGATCAATTTGCCGGAATATTCCTCGAGCTTTTTCAAGTCAGGGCCGGCTATCAGAAATTGGACGTTTGCATTTCGGAAACCGCCGCCCGAAAAAGCCTGCACCTGCTGGACGCCGGTGCGCAATTCCGGCGGGAACTGCTTCAGTAATTCGCGGGCATCCGACATCATTATTTCCTGCGACTTCGGCCTGCCTTCGATCGCAGTCAGCTTAACGTAGATAGTTCCGTTGTTTACTACCTGTGCCTGTCCGCCGCCGACAGTTACCAGCGTATCGGTTACACCTTCGGTCTTTCGCAACTCGGAAGCGATCCGTTCCATTAAAAGAGAGGTCGCCTGCAGTGATGACCCTTCCGGAGCCCGAACCGAGATCTCGAACTGCGATTGATCGTCAACCGGCAGGAAGTTCTTCCCGACCAGCATGAATAGTGGAATTATGCTCAGGAAAACCAGCACGCAAAGTGTAACGATAAGCCAGCGGTGACCCATCGAAAACTTCAGCATCCAAGTATATGTCGAGTCGATATATCGATAAAAACCGGCCTCTTTGCTGCCTTTCGGTTTCTCGGTCGCTTCGACCGTTCCGTCACCGTGGATCTCCATTTCGGCCTCATCTTCCGCTTCTTTCTCTTTTTTGGGCCGTTTAATAAGGCGTGCCGCAAGCATCGGCGTCAGCGTAAACGAAACAATAAGCGAAACACCGACTGCGAAGGCTGCCGTCAATCCGAAGCTGGACATGAACCGTCCGACAATGCCGGCCATAAAGCCGATAGGGACAAAAACCGCCATCAGCGAAAGTGTCGTCGCGAGAACAGCCAGTCCGATCTCCTTTGTGCCTTCGATCGCGGCCTGAAAAGGGTCCATGCCTTTTTCCTCAACGAACCTGTAAATGTTTTCGAGGACGACGATGGCGTCATCGATCACGATACCGACCATTAGGGTCAGCGAAAGCATAGTTATTGAATTCAGTGTGTATCCCATCGCATAAACGAGGGCGAAGGTCGAAATAATAGATGTGGGAATAGCAAGTGCCGCAATCAACGTCGTACGCAGATTCCAGAGAAACAGGAAAACAACGAGACATGCCAGCAAACTTCCGAGAACCAAATGCTCTTCGATTGCGTTCAACGAATTCTCTATAAAAATGGAGTTGTCGCCCACGACGCGAATCATGTAGCCTTTCGGCAGCGTTGGCTCGATCTCCGCAAGACGGCTTTTCAATTCGTGGGCGACGGCGACCGTGTTTTGTCCGGATTGCTTTGCAACGATCAGCGTAACGGCCGGCTGTCCGTTTAAACGCGCTTCTGAACGAAGTTCCTCGGCGCCGTCTTCGACACGGCCGATATCCATGATCCGAACCTGATATGTTCCGCGTGTCGCAACCACAACATCACCAAAATCTTCGGGTTTCTTGACCTTGCCCAACGTTCGGACGCTCGTTTCTGTCTGGCCTTCGTCGAGCCGACCGCTCGGAAACTCCACATTTTGAATCTTTAAGCCGTTACTCACTTCGGCTGCGGTGATGTTATACGAACGCATTTTGTCCGGGTCAACCCAAATGTTTATCTGGCGTTCGCGGCCCCCGATTATCGAAACCTGACCAATACCGTTGACGGATTCAATCCGTTCCTTGATCTTGGTTTTAGCTATTTCGGTTACGTCTCTGAGATTTGTAGGCGCGGACACGACTATCCGCAGGACGGGAGTAGCATCACTGTCCAACTTTTGGACTGACGGCTGCTCCGCTGTTTCCGGAAGCTTTGGAATCACCGCCTGAATTTTCTGTTGAACTTCGTTGAATGCAACCTCAACATCTTTTTCGAGCAGAAACTGGACGAAAACCTGCGAGATGCCTTCGATCGAGGTAGAACGTAATTCGTCGATACCGCTGATCGTGTTAACCGCTTCTTCGACCTTTTCTGTAACTTCTGTCTCGATCTCCTGCGGAGACGCTCCCGGATTCACGACGGTAATAGTGATTGTCGGAAAATCGACTTTCGGAAAAAGATCGACACCAAGCCGGAAAAACGAAAAGGTGCCGACAACTACGAGCGACAGGATCAACATCGTGGCAAAAACCGGACGCTTAACACAAACTTCTGCTAACCACTGCATAGATCAAAACCTCTCCAATCACTTACCGTTTTAGACCACAAACACCAGACGTGTGCTGGAATCAAGCATCGGCTACTGCCTAACAAAAACACCATCGGTCAGCGCGCCAAGATTACTAACCGCGACCGAATCGCCTTCGATAACTCCCTGCTTGACCTGGATCATGTCGTTTTCCAACAGGCCGAGCTGAACAAATTGTTCGCGTGCCGCGCCATCTTTTACCACGAAAACACTGTTGGTTTCGCCAACTGTTTTGACCGCCGATGCTGGGATCATCACAGCCGGTTCAGGTTTCGACTGCCTGATTCTTACCGTCGCGAACTGGCCCGGCTTCAACAGGCCATCCACATTCTGCACTTCCGCCTCCACCGAGAGAGTTCTCGCCGTTGCATTCAGGCTCGGTGCAATGCGTACGATGATTCCCGCAAAACTGCGGTCCGGATACGAGCTTGTCTGCAAGGAAATGCCTTCACCCGTAGCAACCTTGCCAACGGACTGTTCCGGAATGTCGATTTTGACGCGCAGCGTAGATGTGCGAACAATCGTCGCAACCTTTGCATTTGGCGTATTGGGCGAAATGTACTCGCCGACGTCGGCGTTCCGTTCCGCTACATAACCGCTGATAGGCGACTTAACTACTGTATCGGTCAACGCTTTTTGCGCTTGGGCGACTTGCGTTTCAGCGGTCGTGACCGCGGCCCGTGCACCCAATACGGATGCCCTTACGGCGTCGACCGCCGCCTGCGCGGTATTGATTGCCCTTATCGCTACCGCAGCATTGGATCGAGCTTCGTCCAGTTGCCCAATAAGTGCATCCCGCTGTGATTTTCGCTGATCGTATGCTGATTTCGAAACATCGCCAGTCTCAAGAAGCCTTTCTGTTCGCCGCAGCTCTTTCTCGGCAAGTTCAAGTTGTGCCGTGATTGATTTCACCTGCGAGAAATCTCTTATCTGGAAGGTTTCGCCATCCTTCACCCCAAGGCGAGCCTGCGTCTGCCGAAGATTCGCGATAGCCTGATCGACATTCGCTTCCGCCTGGCCGACTGCCTTTCGCTGCTGCTCGACCTGGGCTTTTGCCTGATCGAGTCGGATGGCGGCATCGCGATTATCAAGCCGCACTAGAACATCACCTTGCTGCACGTAACTTCCGATATCGAAATTTACTTCAACGATCTTTCCGCTGACGGCCGGCGCCACGTCAGTTTGGGCATCGCTGGCCAAATTTCCGGTAGCTTCTATATAAGAAGGTATAGGCTGGATGACCGCCTGCGCTGTTGTTACATCAACGATTTGCGGTTGGTTGTTAGCGTTAGCCGTGGTCGCTGAGTTTGCAGAAGACCCGCAACCGGAGGCAATCATGACGTAAAGTAAAACCGCGAAAGTAGTTGGTATAAGAAGTGTATGATTTCTCATAGCATTAATAATTTTCTGTAAAGCGTGAGTTTGAAATCGACAAGCAGTTACTTCAAAACTCCGTGCAAAAGTATGTCCGCAAAGCTCCCTGCTGCCTCTTCATTCGTTACCCGGAGCAGGCGGTGGTTCTTATCCCACAAAATATTGTTCAAGGAATGGTGGATTAGCATCCCAAGAAACGATCGGACGACTATTCGCGGATTCATCTCGCGCATCACACCGTCATTCTGCCGGGTTGTAATATACTGACTAAGAAATTCGTAGATTTGAGATACGAATTCTCCAAAAAAACGTTCGGCCAGTTCATGTTCTTCGAGCGCCGAGTAAAATAGAAGCCGCATGAAACCGACATCCGCCTCATGTTTTTCCAGCGCCTGCAGTCCAAAGGTGTAGAAAAAATCGCGATCATTCTTATCTTTGAACGCCCTTTGAAGCTCCGCGTTATTTTCCCACGGAAACTGATGCAAACCGTCTTGGCATTTCTTGCTTTCCAGAATCGCTCCGTATAGGGCATCTTTGGTCGAAAAGTGCCGAAAGACCATTGCCTCCGATACGCCCGCCGCTCGAGCAATCTCTTTCGTCGTCGTGCCGCTAAAACCGCGATCCGAAAACAAGTTTACCGCCGTTTGCAATATTTGCTCACGCCGCTTGTCGCCCGACATGCGCCCGACATGGTCACAATTGAAAAAATCTTTTATCAACAAATTCTCCTAATGTATGTGATAGTAAGTGCTTACTTACTTGCTGATTTGAGTAGATTCGCATTTCACGAGTTAACTTGTCAAGTAGAATTTAGGGGGATTGTGAAACGCCCCACGCTGGCTAAACGGCACCCTTCTTATCGAATCGAGAGGCTGCTCAACGAAAGAAATACTGAACTTTTTTCTGCACTATTCGTTACAACTCATTAACGGCCGGTAGCATCCGACCGACTCGCGCTGAAACGAAACTTTGTAACGCGTGTAAAAGGTTTTCCATATTTTTCAATCTAGGAGCGTACGCGAAATGTCAGAATTTGAAGCAGAGGTAAAGAAGGCGGAAAATGAACTGGAGCAGAGCTTGGTTCCACTAAACCCGGTCGACGGCGATGCGAATAAAGCACTTTTAGACGATGAGTTTTTAGGAGATTTGAAGATGCAGGCACAAGAATACGGACAGAAAATACAGGATGCGGCCAGTAAAGCGAAGGATTTTGCGGGAGAAAAATTCGCTCAGGCAGGCGATAAGTTTAAGGAACTGCAGAACAAAGACCCGAAAGAGTTGGTCGAGGACGCAAAAGAATTTGCGCGTCAGAAGCCGGGACAGACGATCCTGATCTCGGCGGCGATCGGACTCGTTTTGGGATTTCTTTTGAAGGGCAGAAGGTAATTGGCTTCGATCTTAGACGGAAGAGAGAAAAGGCGGCCTCGATTCGGGCCGCCTTTTTTATGTCGATTGATGCAGAAATTATTCCTGAGCGTGAATCAATCTGCGTGTCCGGTCGCCGAACAAAACGTCGATCTTCTGAAATTCGATGACCGCCGTCACTTCGCCCTGCCCAAAATGCGTATGCATCATAGCCTGGCCCTTTCTGTATTTTCGGGTCCTGTCGTAGGGCGACGCCGTTTTCGATTTGCCCATTGCTACCGAGGTTTTTACACCGCGGCTGAACGTGCTCGACGTCGCGCATACTTCGCAAACCGCGCAAGTGATCTTGCCCTGCTTGGTAGCTGTCTGTATCAGATGTGTCTGTTCGACGTCACACGCCGAACACATCATCACGATTGATTCACCGATAGAATATTTTTCTACTTTTGCTGCTGCCATAACTTTAATTTTCCTCGCTTATCTTCCGCGTCTTGGCCGAAATGAGCGAAAACTCTTCTTGGCCGGCGACGCTTTACTTACGGGGGACACCATACTCGTTAGAACACCGCCGAAATCCGGCAGCAGGACACGTTCGACAGGCTGGCCCGTCAGTTTCTCGATCGCCCGCATCGAATGTTCTTCAGCGGTTGTAAAGAGAGTGATCGCGCGACCTTTGTTACCCGCCCGGCCCGTTCGGCCAATGCGGTGAACGTAATCCTCAGGCGCCTCCGGTATGTCGTAGTTTATCACATGTGATACGGAATCTATATCGATCCCGCGGGCAGCAACGTCCGTGGCGACCAAAACCGTTGTTTTTCCGTTCTTAAAGCTGCGCAAAGCGGCTTCACGCTGCGACTGCGAACGGTCGCCGTGAATTCGGTTGGATTTATGCGAACGTGCCTCGAGAATGTGTGCAAGCCTGTCGGCTCCGCGTTTTGTACGTGTAAACACAAGTACGCGGTCAAAATCTTCCTTGTCCAACAGATCAAGAAGCAGAGGCATTTTCGATTGCTGTGCAACCGGATAGGCCATTTGCTCGATCGTCACAGCAGCGATGCCGCGTTTGCTGATCTCGACATAATGCGGATCGTCCATGATCGAAAGTGCGATCTTCTCGATATCGTATGAAAGCGTCGCCGAGAAAAACAGCGTCTGCCGTTTTGTCGGAATCGCCTTTACGATCCGCTTGATCGCGGGCAAAAAGCCCATGTCGAGCATGCGGTCGGCTTCGTCCAGAACAAGCGTATCGACCTTCGAGAGGTCCATTAAGCCCTGTTCCATAAAGTCCATCAGGCGGCCCGGTGTGGCGATAATAATATTCGCACCGCGTCTAATAGCATCGATCTGATTGCGATAACCGGCACCGCCGATGATCGAAGCACATCTGATATGTTTAGGAGCAAACTCGCGACAAGCCGCATCTGTCTGATTAGCAAGCTCGCGTGTCGGCGAAAGAACAAGCACGGTCGTGCCCTTTTGCTGCTTCACACCCAAATTCTGAAGGATGGGAAACAGGAAAGCGGCTGTTTTGCCGGTTCCGGTTTCTGCGGTGGCAATTACGTTCTTGCCGTCTAAAATTAAGGGGATAGCCTGCTGTTGGATGGGTGTAGGCTCAGTGAAACCCAATGACTTGCATTTGTCCGTCAAAAAGGACTGCAAGCCTAATTCATTAAAAGTCATTTGT
>JAYSON010000322.1:0-8117 GCA_043722725.1 Chloracidobacterium sp. | reverse complement strand
AAAACAGTCGAGTATAGAATGATCCCAAAATACGATATATACGCGAAGGTCAGGAATAGAAGAGGTGCGGAGAATCCGCCGATGACGGCGACGGCCAGCTCGATGTCGACAAACTTTTCCGCGACGTTTTTATCAATGTAGCGCGAAAGCCAGGAGCCGACGCCCATCGCAAACAGATATATGCCGATGATCAGAGAAAACTGCGTGATCGAATCGCCGAGGACGTAGCTGGAGAGTGTCCCGGCAAGCAGTTCGTAGATCAGCCCGCATGTGGCGATAATTATGACATTTAGAAAAAGAAGAGGAGTGCGCTTCATTTTGAAGGATGAGGGATGAGGGTTAAGGGATGAAATAAAGAACTTATTCATCCTTCATCACTTATCCTTCTTCCCTTATTTTAGTTTCCTTGGATAGCGGCCGAAATGATCAAAGCAATACCGAGTATTATCGCTCCGATGATGATCGCTAATGCCGTATTCTGATCCTCTTCGATTTCTTTTTTTACCGAAAACGGTGCGACCAATACCACTATCAAAAACGCGACCGCAAAAACGACCAAGCCTATCGCAACAAAGATGATCGTTGTCAGCAGCACCGGCAACAGCTTGTCCAGATCGACGATCATGCCAAACATCGGTGATTTAGTTAAAAGATCCAGCATTATTTTCCTCCACGAAATCCTGTATATATAAACGGCACGCCAAGCCGCGATCTACTTCCGGAATTTGCCAGTTCCCATCCAAACCACGCGGCGGACGAATAAGCAAGCAAAACTCCCATTCCAAAGACAAGATATAGTTTTTTGATCATGATCCTTTTTACAGCGAAGCGATCTATCCTTTCCGAATCTGAATGCAACTACTGAATTTTACATGTTTGCATTCCAACATATAAACCAAGTGTTTTTCCGTCACCCCGGCCCAATAACGTCGTTTGCTGCCCCTTCTTCAGCTTAGCAACATTCCCTTTTTCTGATTCTTCAAAACTACACATAACGTTTTGAAGAAATTTGTGACCTTCTAATTGTACCGTCACATTGCCGAGAGTTTCCGAAATGTCCGTTATTTTTCCGGCAACCTTTAACAGTTTGTTTTTGTATTTCTCATCGGCGGCAAGTTCGTTCTCATCGTATGCTTTTGTCAGCGCTTTTGCAGTTAACTCGATTTGAATTTCAGGCGCTTTCGTTGTCGAGTTTGATTGTGTTTGAGAAGCGGTATTTTGATTTGCGCTCGTTGTAGTTTCCTTTGTTTGAGAACAGCCCAAACCTAGAAACATCAACAACCCGCAGACAAAACTTACATTCTTCAGATTTTTCATTTCTACGCTCCAGACTTCTTCCAAGATTTTGCGGTTTGTGGCCCTCTATTCATCCGAATCACCCGAATCATCACTGGAATCCGACGAACTCGTGCTAAACATACTATCCTTCCATCGGCGCGATTCAAATGACCATTTTCTGAATAAGCCAAGCACCGGAACGAGCAGCAATACTACGAAAGCGCAGCAGAAATTGACGCCGCGGTTTACGTTCTGTTCGACCTTGAGCGTGATCGGCAGCGGCTGTGTAATATTCTCCAGCGAACCTTCGACGCGCAGTGTATATTTTCCGGCTGGCAGCGAAGACATTGTCGCGTCGTCGCTCGGGCTGCCTTCAGTCCAGCTTTCACCGTCATCAACGCCTTGAAAATACGAAATCGGGATGTTTACCGATTCGACCTCATTGTTCTGTTCGTTGATAAGGTCGATATCGAGGTCGGCCCCTGCATTACTGAACGCAGCCGACGCCGAGAGCCGCACATTGCGGCTGCCCTTCAGCTCAAACGGCTTACTAAACACGACTTGCGGAATATTCGGCGCTGCCGGCGGCAGCGTCACCGTTTCAGACAAAACTGTATTAGTCATCCCGCTCAGAGGAATCATTATGATTCCAACGATAAACAACAAAGCCAGCGGCAGCAAACCCCAGGTATAATAGAATCTGCCGGTAAAAGGCTGATTCGGTCCGACCGACCACGGTTTGGGGAGATCAGAGATACCGAATGCTCTTTCGACCTCGGCGTTCGTCATGTAAACGCCTGCAGACCAATTCATTTCGCTGTCGGTGATCTCTTGCGAGAGCATAAGGGGCGCCGAAACGTAATCGATCGCCCGAACCGTTTCGCCCTGTTCGACTCGCCAGTAAAATTCGCCTTTCACATATTCGACGACAGCCGGTGCGTCCTGAAATACCTTGTAGGTTACGCCGTTATAAACAACTGCCGGCGGAATGGACGTAATCGAAATACCCATCCCGCTAGCCACGATTTCCGCAGGGTTCACCGGCTCGACGAAATTCCAATGATTATCCGAGTGCACAAGCCATCGGAAACCGACGGGCGGGTTGTAGAGCAGATATTCATGCCAGAAGTATTTGATCTCATCAACCGTCACGCCGCGGACAACCGCTCCGATAATTTTGAACTTTACATCGCCAGCGAATGTTCCTTCCGCTCCGACCGGTAAAACAAAATCATGCGGCGACGGTGAAGGATTCAGCGCATGCAGATACGAAAGATTTCCCTGATTTACGTCTAAAAGCGAATTGCAATTAGGGCATGTGACTCGTTCGGCTTTGTCGGGAGCGACCAACGCAAGGGGCCCACCGCAATTCGGGCAGCCCATGGCGGCAGTGGAAACTCTCCTAGCTTCTCTCTCTGCTGGCTTTGCGTCCGCTAAACCGATATCAGCCAGTGAAACCTGATTGCCGAGGAACACCCACGGCGGGTCCATGCTGTAATCGATTGTGCCGAATGCATTATCGCGTCCGGAAAGATCGGCATAGTTGCTTTGCTCGTTCGGAGTGAGTTTGTACGGAATCTCCCCAGCGGCGGCTACGGACGTGGCCATGCCTTTTTCATTTACGATCAATGCACTAGGCGCCGGGATCTCCTGAACGATCTGTCCGATCTGTAATTGGTCGAAAGATGGCAAAACGCTGCCTTGGGGCAGCGGCTGATAAAAGGTCAGGTAAAATTTGCCTTGCGCCTCGGCGAGCCATCCGACCCAGCCATTCGAGAAGGTGGCATACCATTCATCCCAAAATCCGCCCTTTTCGTGCCGCAGTTGGGCCCGGCCGGTCAGTTCGAAACGGTTGCCGTTATAAATGCCTTTCAGACCTAGTTTGAGCGGCGATTCGGATTCGGCGATCTCGGCTACCTTTCCCAAATCCAGTAGCGCTCGATCTGTTCGGGCGATGGCGGAGCGGCAAAACGGACAGACGAAGACTATCGTCGAGCCGGCCTTGAATTCGATCGGCGCCGCGCATGAGGGACAGTTTGCGTGGAAAACACTCAAGCGTTACCTCCGGCAGCGTTCAATTGCGGGTTTGGGATTTCAGATGTGGGATTTGTCGCCGCTTCCTGTCCTCGTTCGATCCTTACAACCTGAACCGTTTCGGCGCCGAGAGCATTTTTTAAGTTTGATTCCCAATCCCATTCGGGCCGTGTGCGGCAGCAGTAGAGATTGAAAGTCGCGATGCTGTGTTCGGGATATGTATGACAGGCCAAATGGGATTCGGTCAGAGCGATCATCCCGGTCACGCCGCCCTCGCCTTCGAATTTGTGCCAGACCGAATCAATGGATTTCAAGCCTAGGTCGCTTATGATGCGCGCAAAAATATCTCGCAGGACCGATTCGTCACGCAGCTTGTCCTGATCACAACCCTCGGCTTCGATCAGCCATTCAGTTCCAACAATCATCCGGTTAACCTAAACCCAATACGATCAATTCTTTCAGAATGTTTTGAACTTCCGCTGGATGCGGTACGTTATAATGCTTTATCTACAGCAGTATGCCGAACAAAACTATAACCAAATTTTCCGCATTTGTCATATTTATCGCATTCGCTTGTGCGGTATCGTCGGCGTGCCATCAGGCTTCGTCCAACGGACGGGCAAATATGAATACGGACTATTCAAAGTCGCCTTTTGAGGCACCGAAGGTTGTCGGCACTATCGAATCGAAGGAGATCAATGAGAGTAGCGGCATCGCGGTTTCGAAATGCCAGGCTGATGTGCTTTGGACACATAATGACTCGGAAGGCGGGGATTTCTTTTTTGCGATCAATACGAAAGGCGAAAAGCTTGGAACGTGGAAGATAGCGGGTGCAAAGACAGTCGATATGGAAGATATTGCCGCGTTCAAGACCAAGGAAGGCGAGTGTTTTATTTATATCGGAGACATCGGTAACAATTCGCGAAAACGCGGAGAACTAACGATCTTCCGGGTAAAGGAGCCGGTGGTTTCGAAAGCCGATGCGAGTTCGAGCAAGAAGGAACCACTCGATTCCGGCGCCGTTGAAACTTTAAACTTTTCGTATCCAGATTTTCGACACGACGCCGAAACGCTATTGGTTCATCCATCATCGGGCGACATATACGTGCTGACAAAACGAATAACGGGAGCATCCGGCGTCTATAAGATCAAGCCGAATTTTGGCACTAGGAACGAGATCCAGGCCGAGAAAATCGCGGATCTAGGCGTTCCTTCGATACCAAACGGATTTTTGACCGGCGGCGATATTTCGGCGAACGGCCGACACGTCATTGTTTGCGATTACTTTGCTGCATATGAATTGGACCTACCGTCGGATGCTGAGGATTTCGATGCGATATGGAAGGCCGTGCCAACGCGGGTAGACCTTGGTTCACGGGAACAAGGCGAAGCTGTTTCTTACGGAAACGATGACAATACCGTCTATGCCACGAGCGAAAAACGGAACTCGCCTGTCATTCGTTTGGAACGGCGCAAATAGGAAATACTCAACACGGAATGGCCACCGATCTTTCTTCAAAAAGCGGCGGCCATCAGGTATAAACAATCAGCAAATTTACTGAGTGATCGTGAATTTGCCTTTGTTCTCGATAACCTGACCGCCTACGCGGTCCTTGGTCACGACCTTGATCTCGTAATCACCTAAAGGCAATTGCTCGGTCTGAAGCAGCCTCGCCAGCGTCAGACGTTGACCCGAGTCGCTCAAACCGCTCCAATCCTCAACCTGCCGCATCACTTCCTTGCCACCCTTGGTCAAAACGTATTCCACATCAACGGCCGGACGTAAAGTGGTCTGGTCAATCCCTGCATTATAAACCTGCAGGTATACCCCGACTTCCTGGCCCTGCTTGTAATTGCCGGCAAGATTAGGAACCACCTTTGTGCTGCCTATGACGAACATCGCACCAACATCGCGTTCATTGGTCGAACGAAGCTTCGAAGCAAGTATCATTGTCGAGGTAGAGAGCTTTTTGTCATCATATCTCGGAACAGTGAAGCCCTGGTTTACGATTCCCCGATTACCGGTGACGACGTCACGTACGATAACGTCAACCTTGTAGGTGCCAGGCGTAAGTGCGACCGCTTTTTGGTAGATAGACTTTCTATCTTTAGTCTCGGCAAGTTCAGCAGAAGTTGAATTGGTCGTTACCGAATCTTCAAAAATGCCCGAACGCTTGCCGGAGACGGCTGTAACACGTCCGAAAATATTGATCTTGGCGGTTTCAAGCCCGCCCACCTTTTCAAACGAAAGCTCCTTGTTGTCCGTCTGAACCGTGAACGTAGCGATCACCCGGTCGTCGGATTGGCGGAAAAAGTCTACACGCAACTCGAAATCGAGTGGATTTTTGTCCAACACAACATCACCGCTTGCTAAGCCGTCTTGCAAATCGCCGAATTTAACTTGTGGCGGACGCTGCAAACTCGTGATTATCTCCATTCTGCGGAAAGGCGAATCCTGTTCACGCTGAAAATTATTGCCGCTGCCGATGCCTGAGATACGGTCGCCTTTGTTGGATAAGCCAAGCTGCTCAGCCGTTGTTTGACCCGCTCCCGGCACTGTAAGCAAAGCGTCTTTTTCATTAGAATTTCGGGCTATCCGGAATTCGCCGCTGCCTGTCGGATCGACAAATTCGATCTCGAGACCGTCGCCGACGCCGTCAAGATGCCTGTAAAACCAAATTTCGAAAGGATATGTCGACGTGGAACCGCCGCCTTCATAGCTCGGGCGGTCATACGACCCGCCGGACGGATGCGATTCCACCGAATCCGGCTTGCCCCAGGCAATGTATGTACGGCCGCGGTCTGTTTTCCAACCCGGAATTCCCGATGCGTAGTGCTCGTTTGCATATGCGATTCGCTCGTAATACTCCTCGCGATATTCGTTTTCTTCCGTGTCCGGATTCGGATCGCGGCGGCGCCAGAAATATTCGATAAAGTTCTCGCGCTCTTCATCGGTCGTCAACGCATCGAACGCCCGCTTCTCTTCCTTCGTGATGATATAGGCCACGTCCGTATTGCGCCATTTCTTGTAGGCTTCCTTGACCTCGCCAACCACCTTGCGAGACTTTGTCGAAGGGTCCTGGCTCGGCTGGTCTTCACCCTTCTTCTGTGCAAACGCCGACGTGCAGCCGATGGTAAGAACCAACGTCCCGATCGCCACATTTTTGATCAAATTCACTTTGGACATAACAGTAAAACTCCTGCTTCTCTAAACTCCGGAAAACTCTCCGGACAATGTAATTGTGAGCTTTAAAGATTTTAGACAGTAATCCTTAATTGTACAAGATGCGGAAAGGCTGTTGTTAGGTTGCATTCCGGCCAGCTTTGGCTTCTTCAACGCGGAGTCGCAGAGGAAAAAATGAAACCGAGCATGAGCTTTTACGAATACCCGACCGTGTTTATCTATGTCTAATTTTTTTTCTCAGCGTCTCTGCGTTAAGTCTTCTTTTCACGCCGCTGCGATTAAACTTCCGCGTCGGTTTGCCGCTTTTTCCCGAAAAACCAGGCGATGAATATTGAAAACACGTAAAGAACCATCATCGGGGCCGCGAAAAGCATCATGTTCGGGATATCCCCGGTTGGGGAAACAACCGCTGCGACGATAAGAATAACAACGATAGCGATCTTCCAGCTTCGAATCATAAAGCCCGCCGAGATAATGCCGATCCGTGCCAGAACGTAAGATATTGCCGGCATCTGGAAGATAAGTCCCATCGCGAGCATGATGATCGTTATGAAGTCCAGATAATCGCTTGCACGCAGGAGGAGACGAAAATCTTCGCCTAAACCGAGCAGATAGGCCAGCGCCGGGGGAAATAAAATATAGTAAGCAAATGCGGCTCCGACAACGAACGAAATACTCGAAAGAGCGATGAACGGCGTTACGTATGATCGCTCGTGTTTGTATAGTGCGGGTGATATGAATCCCCAGACCTGCAGTAAAAGCAACGGTATCGAAAGGGCGATAGCAGAATACAAAGAAACAGTAACGTACAGAGTAAATGGTTCAACCGCGGTCGTTACGATCATTCGCTCATCTGCGGTCGGCTCGGCCTTGGCTCCGACAGCCAGATCGACAGGCAATCGAACGCCGCTCGGGATCACGCCATTGTTCGTGACTATAGCTTCGTTGGTAAATAACCCGCCGAGACCGTCTGCGTCCGTGCCGACGATCGCATCTACCGACGTACCGGGTGCAATTACGCTTACGCCAAGCTTCGTAGCCTGATCAAACACGTACAGCCCTTTATCCCCGTTTTTAAGACCCGACAACGGAAGTATCTTCTCATCGCCGGTCAAACCTTTCACCGGAAGTTCGCGTCGTTCCGCTTCGGAAAGTGCCTGCCGAATCGGGGCGGACAAGAAATTATAAATCTTTCCGGAAACAAACCAACACAGCATAAACGCAATAACCACAATGATTACAGAGTTTACGAGCCGTTTGCGCAACTCGTCCAAGTGATCGAGAAACGACATTTGCGATTCCAGTTCTTCAGGTTGATTCGTTTCTAACTGATCCATTTAATATCGGAATGTAAGATTACAACTTTAAAAGAGGCCGGGTCTTAATAGCTTCAAAGCCAGTTGCGTTTGTCGGAAAGTGACTGATTCCCGGATTTATCGTCCTCGACGGTGCCCTCATCAGCGACATCGACGGGTTGCTCCTGATCCGCAACCTTGTCCGTAACAAGATCGTCAAACGCCGCTTTGTCGATCTCCTTAACCTCAGGCGGCGAGACGCTGCCATTTTCTTCGTCTCTCAATGGAGTCATGCGGGCAACTGGAGTATCGGAAAGCTCGCCGGT
>JAYSON010000321.1:0-9252 GCA_043722725.1 Chloracidobacterium sp. | reverse complement strand
ACCGAGCTTGCAAACATTTCAACATCCCTGACGCCGTAAGGTTCCAGCACTAAGCTTGAGAATACTCCCAGCATTTTGCCGGCGACCGGATCGCTTTGCTTTTGCGCGACAAGCAGCACCGATCTCCAGGCAACCTGCGCTTGTTTCAGGTTATAGAGAGTAACGGTCGGGAGATCGGTGGGCAAGTCTTCCAAAAGAAATAGATCGGGTTGCTCCGAAGCTGAAAGTGTTTCGCTGAAAACGCCCGACACATCAGAAACTGTCGAAATTGTGTACTTATCATCTATGCCTTGCTCTGTCTTGGTAGCCGTCCATAAAACCTCAATAACCGAGTTGCGAAGAAGCTGCGGCAAAGTGGTCGCGATAAATGATTTAACGGATTCCTCCTCACCCACGTGCGAGGCAGCTACAGCAACACCGACGATGTTCGCGATCTGGGCGACCCCGTCGGTCGAGACATAGCCCGACGCTAGCGAATCAGCTGGCAACGCCGCGATTTTAGTATTTTTTGCAATGCTGTCGGCTTCGCTGCGGCTTCCTGCGAGACATTTTTCTATAGCCGACTCGTCGTTCCCAAAGAAGATCAAGCTTCCGTGAACAAGAGCGTAGGCTTTTCGGCCATCCTGAGCCGTCCATACAAAATATTTTCCGTCGTGCTTGTCGGACGTTTCGAGAACGACCTCGCCGCCGTATGTTTCGTTGATAAAGTCGCCGAGTTTGTTCTCGGTAAAACTCATGGCCTGGAAATTCCACGCATTGGTTTCCGCTACGGCAACAAACCGCGGCTGAAAATTCAGCACCGAGTTTTCGTCGGTCAACGCCTGTTCGGATGTTTGAAAACCTGTGACCGCTACGGCAAGCTTTATTCCGTTCAGAGCTGAAGTATCCGGCTGAGTTTTCGCAAGCTGCTGAAAAGACTTATTTTGCGTGATAGCTGCAACGGCCTTGCCGAGATCGTTCGTTTCCAGATAAACAAGGGCATCGGCCGGGATGACAGTGCGGAGATCAGTGGGCTTCGATCCGCAGGAAGAAAGAAGAATTAACCACAGATAAACACAGATAAACACAAATAAATGCAAAGGAAACCTTAGTACTTTCTTTTTGGACATCTTCATAAACGATCTGTGTTTATCCGTGTTCATCTGTGGATGATTTTCATGCTAGAATCCGAACTCAATATGAGTAACATTTTCGCAGATAACATCTTGAAGGGTAAAGTTGCGTTTGTAACAGGCGGCGGCACGGGCATTACGGGCGGCGTCGCACGGGCGTTTGCCGAGCACGGAGCAAAGATCGCGATTACGAGCCGCAAACCAGAAAATCTCGAAGCGATGAAAAAGGTCATCGAAGACGGCGGCGGCGAGTGTTTTGCGGTCGCAGCAGATGTTCGCGATTTTGCGGCGGTCGAGAATGCTATTACAAAAACGGTTGAGCATTATGGCAGGATCGATATCGTCGTAAACGGGGCGGCGGGAAATTTCCTTTGCGCCGCGAATGAGCTTTCGCCAAATGGGTTCGGAACGGTCGTCGATATCGATACCAAAGGCACGTTCAACGTTTGCCGCGCCGCGTTCGAAGAGCTTAAGAAATCTCAGGGACAGATATTAAATATCTCGTCAACGCTCCATTATCTTGCAACGCCGATGCAGATACACGTGTCGGCGGCAAAGGCCGGAGTCGACGCGATCACGCGAAATCTATCGGTCGAATGGGGCCGCCACGGCATTCGGGTCAACGGAATCGCTCCGGGGCCGACCGAAGACACCGAAGGCATGAAGCGGCTTTTGCCCGATGCCTTGAAGGAAAAGATAACACGGAAAATACCGCTCGGCCGGTTCGGGAGGATCGCCGATATCGAGAATGCCGCCTTGTTCCTGACGTCCGATGCAGGCAGCTATATCAATGGCGTCACGCTGGTTGTTGACGGCGGACAATGGCTGCTGGGAACCAGTTTTGGCTAGCCGACTGGAGCACAAAGCATCCATGCTTGCATGAGCGTGAAACGCGAAAAAGCTCTTGGGTAAAAGTCAGTTCGGACGCTCGAGCGTCCGTGCAAGCAGGGATGCTTACACTCCAGTCGCTTAGTTCTCGATGGAAATTTCAGCCTCTTCAGTCTTCGGCCGCTTACCTTCACCTAAAACGGCCCGCAGGATCATCATTTTTGCCAGAATCCTGACTTCTGAGCGATCAAAGCGGCTCGTCAGATTCTTTGTTTTTGTGAAATCGGCCTTTGCCAAGGTCCGCAGTGTGGCATCGGCCATTCCGAGTTCGCTTGTCAGCCCGCGGATCATCGAGCCTCCGAATGCTCCTACTTGCACTTCGCCATCATCGATCATTTCGCCCGCAACGTCGATAAATTCGCCCACCTTAACAAACGCCGACAATGTCTCATTGATACGCATGATCGTGTCTTCCAGAAGCGGAAACGCCTTGTCCGGATCGGCCTCGGCATATCCGCTCACTAGCATCCATGTGAGGATAAAATCCTGGTAATTCTTCGGCTGCGGATTAATCAGGTTTTGAGCGTCCTTCATGATCTCCGAAGCGAGCTCCTTGTCGCCCATTTTTGCGACCTGGGCAGCTAGAGCGCTTAGGCCGAGTATTTTTTTGTCTTTGCCGGGCGTTTGCAAGAGTATCTTTCTAGCCTGCGTAATTATCTTTTCGCGTTCTTCTTTCGGAAGCTGCTTGTTTGCTAGTTTCCCGATGTTTTCCTGAATCTCTTTTTGAGCCCTTTCGCGTTCTTCGGTTTCACGCTGATAACGCCCCGAGTTGGAGTTCGCCATCGAGTTCGATGCCATCGCAATTGCGTTTGCTGCTCGATTCGCACCATTGTACGCATAACCCGACGAATTCATGTTCGAATTTCGCTTTCGAAACTTTGCACGTATCTGCGTGGCACGCGAAGGGTTGTATTTCTCGATCTGGTCAGCGTATTGAAGGCCTCCGGAAGCTTCGTCGCTGGTGTTGTTGAGGATGGCCTGTGCAAAAACATCGGCAAGGTCGCGGAGTTCCTGTTGGCTTAGAAGCGGTTTCCTGCCTCCTTCCTTTTTGGAATTATCGAGCGCGTCGCCGGTGATGTTCATAAAAGAACTCAGCACCCAATATTTGCTGGTTTCAAGCTTGTCACTTTTCAAACGGCCGAGGATAGCTGCGGCGAATTCGGCGCCTTTATCAGCGTCCTTTTCGTAGATCTTTTTGAGCAGTTCGAGATGCTGGTAAGTGACCCCTTTTTCGATCGCCTTTATGGCAAACTGTGTCGCTTTTGCGGCATTTGTCTTGGCTATCTGGGTCATCAACTGGATCTCGAAAGACTGGTCGCGGCTTTCCATCTGCTTTCGAAATTCCGGGTTGGTCAGTGCCTGCAAGCTATCATAATAAAAGCTAAATGCAAGCTCGGCGTCGTGTTCCGCAAGGCTCATCACGATCTGCTGGCGAACCATCAATGCGGTTTGAAACCTTCGCGAAATACCCGATCGGTCGCTGACATCGGCAAACATTCCGCCGCGATACTCGTCATCCTCGCCCGGTTCGCCTAATCTATTCATCTGCATGTCGTACTGGATCAGCAATTCCTTAAAATCGCCAAAAGCTGCCAGATACATTGCCTTCGCTTCTTTCTCGTCGTGAAACCACATAAGGCTGGCCAACTCGGCGGAAAAACTTATGCGGTTTTCGAGCGTGCGGAGATTGTTTACGTCAGCCATCGTTTCCCGCAGAAAGGCCACGGCGTCTTTTTTCAGCTTTTCCGGATCGTCGGTCGGTTTCTTTTCGGCAGTGACCTGCGCACTTGAAAACTGGGCAACGAGAAGTAATAAGGTCAGGAAAAACGCTCTGTGGGACAATTTCATTCGGCCTCCGTTGATCAACCCGACTATGATAAAGTGATTGCACCGAATAGTAAATAAAGAACGTATCGACACCGGCGATTTTGCGTTCGCCCCCGAATAGATGCTTTTGATTATCGACAATTACGATTCGTTTACGTATAACCTCGTTCAGTATCTCGGCGAGCTTGGTGCGGGGATGAAGATTTTCCGTAACGACGAGATCACGGTAGATGCTATAGAAAACGAACTCAAGCCCGAAAAGATATTGATCTCGCCGGGGCCTGGCACACCGGATAATGCGGGAATTACACTTGCGGTTTTGGATAGATTCGCCGAGCGGCTGCCGATACTGGGCGTTTGTCTCGGCCATCAGGCGATAGGGCAACATTTCGGCGGCAAAGTCATCCGTGCACCGGAGCCTGTCCACGGAAAGCCGGTTACCGTCCGGCATGACGGGAAAACCATCTTCAATGGCATTTCGCAAACATTTAACGCCGGACGCTATCATTCGCTGGTCGTTGAACGCGGATCGCTGCCGGAATCGCTCGAAATATCGGCAGAGTCACCGGACGGTTTGATAATGGGTTTGCGGCACAGGACGCTCAAGGTAGAAGGCGTTCAGTTTCATCCCGAATCGATCCTGACGGAACACGGCAAAAAACTGCTGCAAAACTTCCTCGAACTCTAGATGAATCTCCTTTCGCCACTCGGATGGTTATACGGCCGGGCCGCAAACGTGCGAAATGCGCTTTATGATCGCGGTATTTTCGCTTCGCATTCGCTTGGTGCAAAGACGATCAGTATAGGCAATATCACGGTCGGCGGAACGGGAAAAACGCCGCTCGTTTCAATGGTAGCGGAGATGTTGGCCGAAAACGGCGAGAAAGTCTGCATTCTTACGCGAGGCTACGGCCGCGAGAATCCGAAAGAACGAGTTCTGGTCTCGAATGGTGAGAATGTTCTGGTTGACGCAAAAACCGGCGGCGACGAACCCGTTGAACTTGCGCAGAAGCTCGCGGGAAAAGCTGTTGTTATTGCCGACGCCGACCGCGTCTCCGCGGCAAAGTGGGCGTTGGACAAGTTTGGCGTAACGGCGTTTGTTTTGGACGACGGCTTTCAGCATCTGCGGGCAAAACGCGATCTCGATATTGTTTGCATCGATGCAACCGCTCCGTTCGGCGGCGAAGTCCTTCCCGCGGGAAGATTGCGCGAACCGGTTGCGAATTTGAAGCGTGCTGACGCGATCGTGATCACACGTGCGAACTTGAGCTGGAACATTGAAGATCTGAAATCTGAAATTTCAGATCTAAATCCGCAGGCTGCGATATTTCTCGTCGACAATTCAATTGTACGAGTTTTACCGTTGGAAGAATTTCACGCAAAGACGCAAAGTTCGCAAATCGAATCGACCAGATCGGCGACTGAGATTGGTTGGGAGAGATTGCGGGCGGAAGGTGATCCGGACAATGTTGATGAAGAGGTTCGCTTGATGGCCTTTTGTGCGTTGGGAAATCCGGACAGTTTCTTCTTCATGCTCGAAGATAAATTGGAAGAGGAGCCGATGGACGAATTCGATCTGGGCATTAGAAAAAAATTTCCCGACCATCATACCTATAATCAGAAGAACATCGATCTGCTGGAAAAGCAGGCAAAAGAGTGCAAGATCGATGCCTTTCTAACTACCGCAAAGGACGCTGTTAAATTAAAAGATCTCAAATTTGAAATTCCGTGCTATGTCGTTGAGATCGAGCCGGTGATCTCCGACGCGGAGCACTTTCGCACGCTTATCACCGCTTCTTAGTCGGCGGTTCTTTTTTATCGCCCCAATAAAACGCCCGTACGACGAGCACATAAACGAGAATGCTCAACCCGAGCAAAATAAAAAAGAAAACTACTAACCACGCTGTAGGTGACATCAGGTTGGGATCTCCTCATTAACCGTTGTTGGCGGCTCTAAAAGTTCAGCAACCAACCCTTTGCTGCCCTTATGTTCAAGCACATGCTTATAAAAAACGCTGAGAATGGCGACGATCGGGATAGCGAGAAAAACGCCCGGTATCCCGGCTACCTGTTCACCGGCAAGCACCGCAATAATAATCAAAACCGGATGCAGGTGCAGGCCGCCGCGGACGATACGCGGGTATGTGACGTAATCGTGGATCACGCGAAGCACGACCAGAAAAATGAACACGTATAATGCCTTCCACGGATTGTCCGAAAAACCCGCGGTCGTCGTGACGATCAGACCGATAGCTGCGGGTCCAAGCAGCGGGACAAATTCGAATACACCCGCGAGAATGCCGAGCAAAAGTGCATATTTCAGCCCGATTATATAAAAGCCGATCGTACATAACACCCCGATTATTACGCATGAAATAAGCTGCGCACGCGTGTAGGCCGCAAGCGTGGTGTTTACTTCCAGCATCACGGCTTCGGCGCGCATTCGCCACGGCCCGGCCGGAAATACGCGAAGGATTGCTAACCGGAACAAGTTCACGTCCTTCAGAAAAAAGAAAGCGAGGATCGGCACAAGCACCAACCACGGCAAATATGTGACAGCCGCCAAGAGAAAGCTTCCGAAACCGGCCGTTATGCGTTCGCCGACCGATACGGCTTGCTCGTTGATCTTGGCTTGGACATCCTCGGGAATGCGAAGACGGTCGAATCTCCGGTTGACGTCATTGAAGCTCTGTCGAATTCCCGCCGCATAATTTGGTAGGTTTCCTCCGAACTCCTTCCCTTGTTCGATGACAAGCGGTGCTAGATTCGAAATACCAAAACCAAGCACCGCGAAGACAGCGATATAAGCGATAAGGATCGCGACCGAACGCGGCATGTATTTCTCGATCTTTCTGGCCTTGAACGGCTTGCGGATCAGTTTGACGAGAGGCGAGATCAAATACGCAAAAAATATCGACAATACCAGTAAAAAGAACAGATAACTGAGCGAGGCAATGATGCTGGTCACATAACCCGCAACGAAAAGCAGCAACAATGTGATAACCACAACGCGGACGATCGAAAGGACAGGCGGCGACGACGGATCGAGAACTACCTTCACCGGAACTTGCTCCGTTTCGGGCAGCGATCGCCTTACGGTGTTCGCACTCGTTTTGTGTATATCTTCGTCGGCCATTGTGTTTGACTCGATCTATCTAAACGTTCGGAGCCGTATTCGACTCCATTGGCCCGCTGTCGGGCTTCGAGTAATTTTCTATTGTAAACTGCTCGGCCATTTTCTCCAGCATGCCGGGCAAAAATGGAAAATTCGAGCCGATAATAATTGCTTTGCCGTCGTCGCCGAGCCGCCTACGATTGGCGTACGGAGTATTCGTATTTGCAAACCTCTTGTCGACAGTGGTCAAAACGGCTCCGTCCTTTCGCCGAAAAGCCACAATGAACTTGAAATCGGCGTTCCGCATAGCCTGCAGATCACTTTCGAAACTGCTGACAATCGGGGCCGCATTTACGGGAACGGGCGTTTCGGCGGAAGAGTTCACGATCCGCTGATTTGGGGCACAGGCCAACCCCGCAATGGTAAAAAGCGACAAAGCTACACCAATTACGTTCCTATATTTCATTTCTCAAACGCATCGTGCGTGTTTACAAATTTTCCGGCTCGTCGTTTACGGCGTTTCCGGTTGCATTCGCGCTATTTTCTTCTTCATCGAGTATCTTTTTCTCTTCCGGCGTTTCCGGAGCGTCGTCGACTGAATCCTTTGCGGGATCGCCTTTTTCGTCGCGGATCTTCAGGATGCGGGCCTCGTCGTCCTCATAAATCATCTCCACCCAGCCGCTCTCGAGCGCTTTTGCGATCATATCCGTGTTCTCTTTCGCATCGGCAAAGATGTAGCTCGCCCCGAATTTCTCGCGGATCACGGGTCCGGCGTCGTTCATTTTGCCCTCCGTGATCTCAAGCAAGAGCTTGTATAGCTCCGGATTTTCGGAATAAAGATAGTTCGGGTCGAGGCCGTAAACGTATTGATGTTTCGTGTTAAAAAAGAACAGCTTCGGAAAATCGTCCCAGTTGCAATTAAATATTCTCGCCCCGGCCGGAATATTCTCTACGCCGTTGGCATTAAAACCGGTCGCCCACGCCATTGCCCGCTGGTATCGATCGTTCGATTCGTTTTCGGCAATGGTGCCCATTAGTCCGGGCTGGTCGATGCCGAAACGCTTAAGCCCGACAATATTTACAAAGAAGTATGCAATGAGCACGATGCCGAGCGTCCAAACAGCCGCCTGTTTTGCGGTACCGAAGAGTGCCTCTTTTTCGGTTTTCTTGTCCGTATCAAGGTATGGTTCGATCTCGCGTTTAAAATCTTCGGGAAGCTGCAACAGGTTCGGAACCAGAAACGCCTGCCAGCTAAATGCAGCAAATAGCACGGCAAACGGCGGAAAATATTCGGCAAACCGTTTTGAACGAAATTGCGCGGCGCATAATATCGAAACAAACATTAGGAAGAACGTCGCCTTTTCGGGCAGCTTGCCATTCTTCGGCATAAACAGGATGTAGCCGATAAGCATTGCCAGCATCGCCACCGGCAAATGCGTCAGCAATTCCAGCCCGGTATACGGATACCACTCGCCGCCTACCGAAACTGCAAAATCGCTGCCGACCTTGAATTTGGTAATGAAGTGCTCCCAGAACAGCAGCAGGTTGTTCGGAAAATACGGGTTGATTACATTGCCAAGCACCATGCCGCCGAAGGTATAGGCAATGGGCCGCCACTCGAACCGCCTTTCGTTCCAGGCAATTATTATCGTCCAGATAATAGCTGCTATGAAAAGGATCGGAAACAGACTGTAAGTCCAGACAAAGGCGAACATCAGCGGCAGCAGCCACACGTATTTTCGCTCGAACAGCAGGTAAATACCGGCAACCGTGATAATAATCGTGAGCGGCGGGGCCTTTGCCATGTTCATCCGGTAATAGAACATGTTCGCGCATGTAAATATCGCCGCCAGCCAAATTAGCGGGTATTTGATCTGGTAATGATGGATTAGCCAGTAGACCGAAAAAATCGCGAGCGTCGAAAAAACTACGGCGGCGACCTTTGCGGCTGTCACCGGCTCAAAAAACCATAAAAACGGTATCTGTAGTAGGTGAAAAAGAAAATGATGGTCGTTGTAATGCTGCGGATTCAGCACGGTCAGCGGCAGCCATTCGAATGTCGGCAGCCATTTTCCCTGTGAGAAATTCTGCCACAAAAGCTGACTCCATTTGATGTGATAGTAGCCATCCCAATCGCCGCAGCAGATCGCGGCTGTACGAAACTGCAAAAAGCTCATCACCATCGCGATCGCCACACACGCGAAGATAAGGTAAACAAAGCGTGTGGCTTCTTCGGATTCCAGGTATTCACGCCAGGATGGCTTTGATCTAGCAATGGTTTTGCGAGGCGGCTCAGCCAAGACTTCGTCA
>JAYSON010000320.1:0-5818 GCA_043722725.1 Chloracidobacterium sp. | reverse complement strand
CGCCGTCTTGCCCTCGGCCTTTTTGTGCCACGCATCGACGCCCGCGGTCATCGATTCGCCCTTCGTCTGCACCGCAAAATCAATGATCGTCGTCGTCCCGCCAAACGCCGCCGCCCGCGTGCCGGTAAAAAAATCGTCCGACGCAAAAGTCCCGCCAAACGGCAACTCCATATGCGTATGCGGATCGATCCCGCCGGGAAACACCAGCTTGCCCGCCGCATCAATAACAACATCCGCCTCCATATCCAGCGTCTTGCCGATAGTCGTAACAGTCTCGCCGTCAATAAAAATATCCGCGCGATAGTCGTCCACAGCAGTAACAACCCGCCCGTTTTTGATGAGTGTTTTCATATCTCAGTTTTCAAAGGAGTCTATTGCCCGGATGCCTTTTTCGGATATTTCTCCATTGCCGATTCCCATTCGTTGTACTGCGAACGAAGACTGGCAAGCTTCCTCGGTTCGGTCTCATTAAAACTCGCATGCTCGTGTTCGTCGATCGACAAGTCATACAAAAACTCATCCTTGCCCTCACGGATATACTTCCATTTACCGCTTCGCATAGCGCCTTGAACGTTGGTCCGCCAAAAGAATGTCCTGTCGGCGATGGAGTGCTGCCCGATCAGGATAGGCGACTGGTCCTCGCCGTCCAGCGGATACTTCGGATCGGGTCTGCCTCCGGCGGCAGCGATCATCGTGGCGGTCCAGTCCATCGTTATGACCGGATGGTCCGAAACCGATCGAGGGCGGGTGACTCCTGGCCATCTGACAATAGCCGGGACACGAATGCCGCCTTCATAAAGCTCAAATTTCTCACCGCGGAAAGGCCAGTTGAAGGAGAATCTTTCGCCTCCGTTGTCGCTGGTAAAGATCACGAGCGTATTCTGCTCGTGTCCCGCGGCACGCAATGCAGCCAGGACCCTGCCGATCCCAGCGTCAAGATTCCTCATCATCTCGCCGTAAACCTTTAGCGAGCCCCCGGAGGTGAAACCGGCATACCCTTGCTTCAACGCCTTGCTGACAGCGACATCATGTGGCCCTTCCCATGGCCAGTGCGGCGATGTGTAATGGAGACTAAGATAGAAAGGGTTCTTACGCGGCCGCTTGATATAGTCGACCGCCCTGGTCGTCAGGAGATCCGTGATATAACCGATTCGGTCGACCGGCACCTCGGCTTCGTAAAGATCGAGCTCACCGGTCATGTCCTTGTGTGTGAAATGATCGATGGCACCACTCATGTTGCCAAAGAATTCATCAAACCCGATCTTCAGGGGACTGAAATTCGGCAGATATCCTACGTGCCATTTCCCTATCAAGGCTGTGTCGTAACCCTGTGATTTTATGAGCGATGATACTGTCTGGTGGTCATGCGGAATGCCTAAGGCCTTTAGCTTTTCGCCCATCTGGCTCCGCTGGGTAAGCGGCTCTTCTAGCCCGACAGGCAGCCGGGCCGGATATCGCCCGGTGTAAAATCCGACGCGCGTCGGAGTGCAAACAGGAGCGGCGGAATATGCATTTGTAAAACGCATCCCCTGTTGAGCCAGCCTATCGAGGTTGGGTGTCCGATAATCGGGCCGGCCATAGCAGCTAAGGTCGCCCCAGCCCATGTCGTCGGCAAGTATAAACAGGATATTTGGCCGACTCGCTGCAGACACCGGTAAACCAGAAACAGCACCAGTAACCACAGCAGCTGCCAGCGCTCTGCCGACAAACTGTCGGCGGTTGAGCTTCCGGTCATTTGTATTATTCATCTGCGCCCTCCTATCGCCCACCTTCTAACACAGAGCCAAGCCTATAAGTTATTAGGTCGGTGATCGTATTCGATTTTCGGCCACGATCAACGACCCTTTGTATTTGAGCAACGCGATTAAGGCGTTTTCTTCTTCGCGGGGCTCTTGTACTCGCTCTTTTTCTTGAGGCTGAGCGCCTGTATTCGTTGGAGGTGTCGCCGAATTGGGCTTTGACCTGTGTCTTGGCCCCGAGGACGAAATCGTGAACGCCCATTGAGCAGCGACTTCGTTGTCGCTGCGGTTTATTTTTTATTGGCCGCGTGTGACCTGTTGCACGTCGGCATCGGCGGCCCCAAGGTCAATTATCAGGTCACCGCCCCGTCTCCCGACATAATCCCGCTTACCGTAATGCACACGCCAACCCCAAACACCGTTCGCCAAGTGTTGGCTTACTGTTATGAGGCTCTCTTTGAGATCGACGCCCAATTCCTTTGCCTTGCGGTTTGCCGAAGCCAAGACCTGGGCCACCGAAACAGCGATCTCGTCCTTCAAGGTTTCATTTGTTAACACTGCCGCCATACTTTTACCTCTCAAAAATGACTTTTGTCGCTCCGATTACATGATAATCGCCCGCAGGCTCGATCAGATATATATTTTGCTCCGAAATGACAAATTCTCCAAGAAAAAATTCGCCCTTCAGATCGAAATCATCACTGACCGCCCGAATATCGGTCAAGCTCGGTTCTTGCTGAAAATCTTTGTCCGTATTCGGATGGGTGTGAAACGAGGCGATAATATCATGTCCGTCAATAAAGCAATTCTTATGCGGCGGCAAAACAATTTCATTCTGCGAACCCTTTTCCCAACGAACAACAGATAAATTTCCACCATCATCGGCAACGATGAAACCACCTTCTTCGTGACCTCTGGCGAAGTTCGGTTCAGAATCAATCCACGCCTTTTTTAATTCGACTAAGATTAATTTGTTTTCGAGAATACCGTAAGTTGTGAATTTCATTTTCAAACGGTCGCAAACGCCGCCGCCCGCGTGCCTGTAAAAAAATCGTCGCTCGAATACGTCCCGCCAAACGGCAGCTCCATATGCGTATGCGGATCGATCCCGCCCGGAATCACCAGCTTGCCCGACGCATCAATAACAACATCCGCGTCCATATCAAGCGTCTTGCCGATAGTCGTCACGGTCTCGCCGTCAATAAAAATATCCGCGCGATAGTCGTCAACCGCAGTAACAACCCGGCCATTTTTGATGTGTGTTTTCATAAGAATGTAGCCAAATAGGGAAAGCAGAAGAGGCTTCTACTTCATGAAACCCGTCGCACTGAGAACGAAAACCGTTAGTCCGAGAAAACAAAATACGAAGCCGAACAGAAAAATCGCAACCCTGTATTCATCTTCGGACTTTATAAATCTTTTCATTCGTGTATCGCGTTTATAGATCTGTTTTTGAAAAACAATACACAAAACACCGACAACTACAAAAATCATACCCACAACGCTTCCAAGATTCATTATTTTCCTAACAAGCCTCCAACACTATCTATCAAATCGGTCATTGGATTGAGCAACGCGAATAATGTGTTTTCTTCTTTGCGTTGCTCTTGTATTAGCCCGTTTTCTTAATGTGAAATATCACGGCTTCTTTTTTCTTGTTAGGCCGGAGGCGCGTTCGGATTTGCGGACGAAGCCCATTGCTTTGTAGAGTGGGCTGTCGTTGCCGTAATCGGGGTTGCCGGCGACGCCGAAGCCAACCTTTGAACGTCTGTCGTTGAGGGCGATGTACTTGTCGTCGCGCACATCGCGTTTCATCTTGAGCTCTGCTTCGAGATCGGCGATCGCCGCATCGTCAGCGGCGGCCGCATCGATGTCCGCAAGAAACGCGGCCTGAGTGATGCCGTTAAACTCAACACCTTTGCTCCCTCAAACCACGCGTCGTTCATCACGTTGCACTTTTCCGAACAGTCCTAATATCGAGCCACTGGCTCAAACGAATAAAACTACGAGCTATAGTTTTTATCGCTAGAGAAGCAAGACCACCTCAAATCCCGCATCACGTGCCGCCTCGCCTAATCGACTATCGGCGGACACGAACGGGCGGTTTCGCGGACGTTCTCTGCACCATATTAGGGCCGAAGCGAGCTGGAAAGCATCCAAAGATCGAAGGCCGAATCTCTCGGGCAATTCCCCGGCGATGTCCAACATGGTATCCGAGGGCTTGATTATTCGTGCCGGCCTTTGAAAGTCCGTCAACTTGTTGCTAGCCGCATTAAAGGCGATATTTTCTAAAAGGCCCGTCCGCTTCAATCTGGCAAGCGAACTGTTTATCTCGACCGTCGTTCCCCACCAGATAGCGCAGGCCGAAAACTTCCGCCGTGTCTGTCGAGCAGCTTTTGTTGCATCTTGAAATACGCATAAAGGAATGATCGCGCTCGCGTCCCAAAATGCGGAGCTAATCCTCATAGCGCTCTTCCAGAAGTATTTCTATCGCACGGTTTCCAAGGACAAAAGGCAGATCATCCTCAAAAAACGAATCCGGTAACGGACTATCATCCTCGGGCAAAGACATTAGCCCTCTGGTGACAAGCTCCATTTCTTCGGCGTCGTAGTCATCGCATTGACTCAGAGGGATGATCTTTGCAAAAGGAACGTTCCGTTCGCTAACAAGTACGGAGCCGCCCCGTTTCACCTCAGCCAGATAAGCGCTAAGACCATTTTTTAGTTCGGCAATGTTCGCAGTTTTCATACTTGGCTAGAATAGCCTAGTCGTTTAGGGGAGTGCAAGGGTTTTTCGCTTTCTAGGCTAATCTTCTTTTCGTTTGCTGTCGCTTGTATCGCCAGATAAGAAATTCGGCAAAAAGCAGGTTCGGCACCCAGCCAAGCCAAGCGACTGAGCGATACACATCCATCGGCGGTAGTTCAAATGAATTATTTATGCTCCACTTCCACGCTCTGAGCGTCAGTGCGGAAAGAGTTAGGGCGTAGCTTCTCATCATATAATTGCGGTGAGAATTGTAATCACCGCTCCGTGCCTTGACGACAGCCATCGCCGTAAAAAAAATCCATCCGATCGCGAGCATTATGAACGCGATCCTCGACGTTATTCCGCCATTGGCGTAAAAGCCTATGATCAAACCGGCCGGTCCGGTTATTAGCAAGACATCCGCTGCGTAGAGATATCCGGCAACTCGATGAAATTTGGGATAGCTGCACCTCAGCGTCTTAGAGAACTGGGTAAAACCCGCCAGCAGCACCCATAAACTCGTGTAAACGTGGACAAAAAAAGCTACTCGCCAGTGATCGATTTCTATGTACTGCTGTTTGATCCGCAGGAAGCCAACATCGGTATTGTATGGAATATAGGCGGCCGAGATCCGCGCCATCTGAACAGTAAAGAATGCAAGTAACAAAAATATCAGCAGACTTAAGACATTGGTACGGTTGAAAGAATTTTTGATTCTAGGTAATAATGGTTCGCTAACCATATGAAAAACTCATTGTTGCTCTTGCTTGCCGCCGCAATTCTTTTCGGATGCAATATTCAAAAGAAAGTTGATAAAGCAGCCGATAAACAGGATGATACCACCAACCCGGTGGTAAATAGTTCCGCGGCCGCGGCCGCCGCCCCTGCCGAGGCCAACGCTCAGGAAATACTCGGCTCTTTTGTCGGCCCTTTTGGCGATAACAAAATCACGTTGCTGATAACGAACGTTAGCGGCGACTCCGTTTCAGGCCGCAGTATCGTAGGCGGCAATGACCGGCCCTTTGACGGAACTTTTACGGTTGAAAACGGCTCATATTCCATTGCCGCAAAAGAGCCGGGCGACCATAAAGACGACGGCGTGTTCAAATTCAGTATCGCAAAGAATAATACCAACGAAGTCGTTGGCACATGGAAAGCGAACAACACTAAACGTCCCGAAAAATCGTTTAATCTAAAGCGGAAAAAATTTGAATATCGAGCCAATGTGGGCAATTGGCCGGAGGCATCACAACGAATGCTGAAACCCACCGAAGTTGAAAACCTCGCCAAAGGCGAGCTCGAATTCATGCGTAACGAGATCTTTGCCCGTCAC
>JAYSON010000319.1:0-7712 GCA_043722725.1 Chloracidobacterium sp. | reverse complement strand
AGCATCGGCAACGGCGAAGATTCGCGAATTTACAAAACGGTTAACGGCGGCGGGACTTGGAAGCTTCAATTTAAGAATACTAACGCAAAGGCTTTTTTTGACGCGATTGCTTGTTGGGACAAAGCAAACTGCATTGCGATGTCCGATCCGGTCGATGGCCACTATTTGCTGATCTCGACAACCGACGGCGGCGATACATGGAAGCCAATCGTCAGCAATAATATGCTGGCCGCGAAAGACGGTGAAGCAGCGTTTGCGGCGAGCGGAACATGTTTGATAACGCAAGGAAGAAAAAACGCTTTCTTCGTTTCCGGAGGCACGGATGCACGTGTGTTTAGCTCAAGTGACCGAGGACTCACTTGGTCTGTAGCCGATACACCAATAATCAGCGGAACATCCGGCAGCGGGATTTTTTCGATTGCTATGAGGACATCGCTCCATGGAAAGATAGTCGGTGGTAACTATGAAAAACCTGACGAGAAAAATATAAATCTCGCCTTTACACGAAACGGGGGGAAAGAATGGTTTTCAGGCGAAGGCCTGGGCGGCTATCGTTCCGCGATTGCGTATATCGGTGACAAGACTTGGATTGCGGTCGGATCGTCGGGTTCGGATATTTCATACGACCAAGGTAATGACTGGAAAAGCCTCGACAAAGAGAACTACAATGCCGTTGCTGCCAGAGGCAAGAGAGCTGTTTGGGCCGTTGGCCCCAACGGCCTGGTCATGAAAATGAAATGAACTTTGCCTTGTACGATATTCTCGGCACGGTCGGCGTTGCTATCATAATCGTCATGTATGTCTTGCTGCAGATAGAAAAGGTCCGCAGCGACAGCCTGTACTATTCCCTTCTCAATGCTGTCGGAGCTGCGCTGATAATAGTTTCGCTATATTTTAACTTCAACTTTCCGGCATTCATAGTTGAATTTTTCTGGCTATTGATTAGTCTATTTGGTGTCGGGAAATATCTTTTTAGAAAATGAGCACGAATACTACAGTCAGAAAAGCGCCCGCAAAACCTCTTTCCTGTACGACTAAAACTTCCCTCACTAAAGAGCAGCAACGCGAGCTTTACCGCTATCTGAAAATGACGCGGCTGTTTGACGAGAAAACGGTTGTGCTAAAGCGGCAGGCGAAATTGACTGGCGGAGTTTTCACATCGCTTGGACAGGAAGCGACGGCTGTGGGAACAGCGTTCGCGCTTGAGCCGCAAGACTTTATCGCCCCGCTTATTCGCGATATCGGTGCGGTTTTTGTTAAGGGCATTGAACCTCGTACTATCTTTTTGCAGTATCTGGGAAAAGGTACGGCACCGAGCCGTGCGACCGATGTTCAGTTCCATTTTGCCGATCTTGAAAAAGGCTTTGTCGGGCCGATCTCACATCTCGGAGATATGATCCCGGTGATGACTGGCATTTTGCTTGCTTCGCGGATGAGAAAGGAAAACCGCGTTGCTGTCGCGTACATCGGCGAAGGCGCGAGCTCGACCGGGGCGTTTCACGAAGGCGTAAATTTTGCCGCCGTGCAGAAATTGCCCCTTATCACGGTGATCGAAAATAACGGTTACGCCTATTCGACGCCAACCGGTAGTCAGGCGGCGTGCGGCAATTTTGTCGAAAAAGCTGTCGGTTACGGCATTAAGGGCCTGACCGCGGACGGCAACGACGTCATTCATTGTTACGAAGTGATGAAGCAGGCGGTCGAACATGCACGCGGCGGAAACGGCGCGGTGCTGCTCGAAGTCCACACCTATCGACGCAAGGGCCACGCCGAACACGACAATCAGTCCTACGTGCCCGACGGCGAGATCGCCTGGTGGGCCGAGCATAACGACCCCGTCACGCGATACGAAAAATATCTGATCGAAAACAAAATTCTGTCGCAAGCAGTGATGAACGAAACCGTCAAAGAGCTGAAGAATTTTCTGGATGCCGAAGCCGATTGGGCCGAGTCGCAGCCAGATCCCGAAGCGGTTTCGGCGGCCTATGAAGTTTTCGACAATTCCGTTGTACCACCTGCCTTCAAGCGAAAGATACTGGAGAAATAAATGAAATGGCTGGTTGAAAAATCGAGATACCTTTCATATGTTGCGATTACAGGCATGCTTGTCGGTGTGATGGCCGCGCTCTATGTCGGTGCCGAAAAAACGGTTAAGGTAATTCAGATCGCAATTCTCCATCACGAAAGCAACAGCCCGACGCTTTATGTTTTGTTCGAAGCTCTCGACAGCTTTCTCGTAGCAGTTGCATTGCTTGTGATATCGATCAGTTTGTACGAACTTTTCATCGGTGGCCTGAAGGTGCCGGACTGGATGTTGGTCAAAAATCTTGACGAACTAAAGGCAAAATTCGGCTCGGTCCTGATACCGATTATGGCGGTTAAATTCGTACAGAAGCTTCTGCAAACTGAAAGCTCGCTTGAAACGCTGTATTACGGCATCGCCGTTGCACTTGTGGCATTCGCTCTGACCGCATTCAACTACGTCGCCGATAAAGAAAAGGACGCCGAAATTGCTCGGGAGTCTGATGAAGGTGAAACGCGGGCAAAGGATTTGAAAAAGGCGTAACATATTCAGCCTTATGCAGAATTTTACGAGCATTCCATTCAAGACCGAAAGCGGGCTGTCGTCGATAAATGGCATGGCAAAATTTTCGGCCGCCGGTATCGTGCTTGAGTTCGAATCGAAGCTCTTCGGGCTGATCTCGGACGGCGTTAAAGAGGTGCGTTTGGCTATGCCGGAAATTCTCGATGTCCGATTTCGAAAGGGCCTTTTCAAACGCGGTGCCAAGATTGAGATTCGCGCTACAACTTTTACAAAACTAGCGGAACTGCCGAACAAGGACGGAAAACTAACGCTAAAACTTGTGCCCGCGGATTTTGACCGCGCAAAAAATGCCGTCGAAAATCTGCAAAAAGATATTAGCGAAACCGCCGCCTCAATGCCGCCAGTTCAAACACCGGTGAGCCAATTGTTTGAGGATGAGACTGAGGAAGAAACGAGGGATTTGAAAAAATAAGGTTGGATCGGCTATCGCCTAGTGTGACGGGAAACCGCACGGAGGACGCGACGAAAAATGAAACCAGGATTCAGCATAGTTCCGTTCAAAATCAGCGACGAACATGGTTTTTCCGAAGCGGTCGGACTGGCTAAATTCAGCTCAGCCGGTATCGTGCTCGAGTTCGAAAAAGAAATTTTGGGAATGATGAAGGCCGGCGGTGTGCGCGAAGTGCGCATTCCGGTCGGCGATATTCTGGACATTCAGTTCGGCAAAGGCTTTCTCGGCCTGTTTGGCAGTATCATCATCCGCTTTAAAAATCTGAGCGCGATGGAAGGGCTGTCTACCAAAAAAGGCCGTCTGAAGTTAAAGGTCGCACGGTCTGACCGTGCCACCGCGATGGAGGCCGTCGAAAGTACACAGAAAGTATTGGGCGGCCAACAGCATAATTTACCGTCGCCCACCGTCGGACAGTTGTTTGGCGACGAAGCGAAAACGAGCGATATATCTAAAACCAACGAGTTGTAGTGTCTTAAGGCGAATGGCAGCAAAAGAAAAATCAGTGACCCTGATCGAAGCGATCAGGGAAGGCATCTGGGAAGAGATGACGGCCGACGAGAGCGTGTTCGTTATCGGCGAGGACGTCGGGGCGTACGGCGGAGCGTTCAAGCTTACCGAAGGGTTTCTCGACGATTTTGGGGCCGAAAGGATGATCGACACGCCGATATCGGAGGCGGCGATCGTCGGGGCGGCTTGTGGCGCGGCTTTGATGGGCATGAAACCTGTGGCGGAGTTTCAGTTTATCGATTTCGTCTCGTGCGGATTCGATATGCTGACGAACTACGCGGCGAAATCACGCTATCGCGGATGCGGCGGCATTCCGGCGGTTTTCCGCGGGCCGTGCGGCGGCGGAGTTCGCGGCGGGCCGTTTCATTCGCTGAATGCCGAGGCGTTTTTTCTCAACACGGCGGGTTTGAAGATGGTTGAGCCATCGACGGCCTACGACGCTAAAGGGTTGATAAAAGCGGCGATCCGCGATCCCGATCCGGTGCTGTTCTTCGAGCACAAAAAGCTCTATCGCCTGCCCCGTCTGCGTGAGGAATTGCCAGAGGAAGATTACATCGTCGAGATCGGCAAAGCCCGCACGGCCCGCGAAGGCAAGGACCTGTCTATAATAACTTTCGGCGCGATGGTCTTGAACGCTCTCGATGCGGCCGAAGAGTTGGAAAAATCGGACGGCTTGAGCGTCGAGGTGATCGATCTGCGCTCTCTCGCGCCGCTCGATAAGGAAGCGATCCTCGCGACGGTGAAGAAAACGAACCGCGTGATGATCCTGCACGAAGCCAGCCTGACCGGCGGTATCGGCGGCGAGCTGTCAGCCATCATCGCCGAAGAAGCCTTCGAATGGCTCGACGCACCAATTATCCGTGTCGCGTCAATCGACACGCCTGTGCCGTTCGCCCCTCAGATGGAGGATTATTATCAGCCAAGTTTGAGTGAAATAATTGGCACGGCGAGAAGGTTGGCGGCATATTGATGCAGAAACACGACCAGTAGGGAGTGTGTTCTTCAATGTCCAGATTAAGAACCCCGTCGTAACCACTCCAGTTTCAAACAAATCAGTACACTCCCTACCGGTAGTGTTTCCGCCCTTGATTTTCTGCGATCTCTGAGATCTCTGCGTTAGAAACTGAGATCGCTGAGGGCGTGGAGTTACTGACCCGCAGCCATCCTTGGATCGGGCTTCGAGACCAGCTTATACTCCTTCGGCGGTTCGGCTCCCAGCAAATTCTTCACGAAATAATCCCATCGGCGGCGCATCATGTAGAAGCTGTCGGCGCCATAGCCGTGGCGGGCGTTCGGGAAGATGAGCAGGTCGAAATCTTTGTTCGCTTTGACAAGAGCATCGACGACGAGCCAGGTGTTGTACGGCGGAACATTATCATCCATATTGCCGTGGGCCAGGAGCAGTTTGCCTTTAAGGTTTTTGGCGTAAATCTGATTGGCCTGAGCTTCGTAGTTATCCTTGCCGTCTGCCCCCTTGGTTAGCAGGCCTATATAACGTTCGCCCCAGTCGTCTTCGTAATTGCGGTTTTCGTGGTTGCCCGATTCGGAAATGCCGACCTTGTAAAAATCGGGATATCGGAACATCGCCGCGGCTGTAGCATAACCGCCGCCGGAATGTCCCCAGACACCGACCCGGTCGAGGTCCATGTACGGATATTTCGCCGCAAGCTGCTTTAATCCGGCGATCTGATCTTCGAGGGTGTTGTCAGCCATGTTGCCGTAACAGGAGTCGTGGAAAGATTTCGACCGGTCCGGATTGCAAGTGCCGTCGATGATAACGACGACGAATCCGAGTTCGGCCAACGCCTGGTGATCGCTGCGGGCCGGTGCGAACGAACGTCCACCGACACCGCCGCCCTGCGGCCCGGGATAGATGTAGTTTATAACGGGATATTTCTTTTTCGCGTCAAGGTTTGTGGGCGTGAACATCAAGCCGTAAAGGTCCCATTTGGCATCACGCGATTTAACCGTGATCGGCATCGGCGGTTTCCAGCCTGCAGCCGTCAGCCTTGAAACATTGGTTTTTTCGAGCGGAGCGATCTGCTTGCCTGTCATATCGCGAAGCACGGCGGTCACGGGTACATTCGGCTTCGAATAATTATCCACAAAATAGCGTCCGTCCGGCGAAACGGTGATCTGGTGATCCCCGTCTTCGGGCGTAAGAAGCTTCAAGTTTCGGCCGTCAAGATCGACGCGGTAAAAGTGGCTGAAATACGGATCGCGACCCGCCTCTTTTCCGTTCGCCTCAAAATAAACCACGCGGTTTGCCGCATCCATCTTGAGCACGCGTGTCACGACAAAGTTGCCCTTGGTGATTTGGCTTTTCGGTTTGCCGGTCGTCAGGTCGTAAAGATAAAGGTGGCCCCAATCATCACGCTCAGAATACCATATCGCTTCGTTCGTCGCCGGTAAATATTTCCAGTTCACCGCTCCCTGGCCTGATTCATATTGCGTCGGCACAACTTCTTCGAAAACATCGCGAACGTCGCCGGTAGCGGCGTCGGCGATGCGAAATTTCGCCTGTTTGTGATCACGTGAGCTTGAAACGAACGCGAGTTTCGAGCCGTCCGGGGTCCATTCGTTGTCGTCAAAACTGCCGCCACAGGAGATGTCATCGCAAAGCGTCGAGCGATGATCATCGGGCTGCATTTTCATGCGAATGACTTTCGGCGTGTCGACCTCAATTATAACGCGGCTGATCTTAACGATCTCCTTGTCCTGCGGCAGCGGGTATTTCCACGCTTCAAGCTTCGGCGCACCGACGTTTGTCGTTACAAGATACATATCGCTAACGTTTCGCTGGTCCTGCTGAAACGTCGCGATCTTCTTCGAATCCGGCGACCAGAGCAAAACCGGACGGTCGCTCTTTTTCCAGCCGGCGTTGTCGGTGGCGTAACCGAAATCTTTAATGCCGTCAGTGGTAAGTTGAGACTCTTTTCCAGTAGCCACATCACGCACCCAAAGATTCCAATCTTTGATAAAGGCGGCCTTTTTTCCGTCGGGTGACGCAACCGAATTGCCACCGCCAAAGCGGCCCGTTCCGGCTGGGGCTGCCGAACCGGTGACGCCGATCTTTGCAAGGCTGTCGCCTACGGTTCGCGCACCATCCGCCGGGTTGATCAGGACATACTCGCTTCCGGTAGCCGTCAAAACGCGGTACCAAAACCGTCCGTCCGGCAAAAACGTTGGTCGAGCACCGGCACGATCAACGAGCGGAGCCGTATTATACGCAAGCATTTTCTCGGCCCGGGCGTAGTCCGCCGCCGTGAGCGCCGGTGGCGTCTGTGCAAAAATGGCCGAAGCCGCTGAAACAAAAATAAACGCAGTGTAGAGTAATGAAAGTTTTTTCATGAGTTTTGGAGTATTTTAGTTGAAGCCGACACAAAAATCGAATGCAGCGTTTGGAGTTACGCCATTTGGCGGCTTATTCTCATTCGGTTGGCCGCCTAACGGCGAAACTCGAAAGCGCATAAGGAGCAGTTAAGATGCCTAAATTTGTGATCGAACGCGAAATTCCCGGTGCGGGAAATATGTCTGCAGACGATTTGAGCGGTGCGTCCGCTAAATCGTGCAGTGTTCTGGATAAACTCGGAAACGATATTCAGTGGATCCACAGCTATGTGACCGGAGATAAGATCTACTGTATCTACACCGCTCCGAGCGTGGACTTGATTCGCGAACACGCGGAGCAGAGCGGATTCCCGGCCAATAAAATCTCCGAGGTTAAAGCGATGATCGATCCTACGCGAACCGCATAGATCCGATATTGATGCGTAATCGCAAAGTCCGCCTAAGCGGCGGTAGATTAGAATAGTGCCTGAACCCGCCAAAAACCTCGGCAAGCTCGTGAGTACGCATGGAACTTCGCCCGCTTATCTTCAGCGGGCGGCTATCGTTGCGGTTGTCTCATTTGTGTTTTTTTTGGCGATGCTCGTGGCTTTTTACGTGCGTCAACATATCGGCTACTTCGCACTCTCTACGGCGTTTCTTATCGTCTATGTTCTGACTTTGGTCGGCTGGGTTTTGCAAAAGCGTATTGTTGTGAACATTTTTGAGAACGGGATAAGATACAAAAAATTCAGCGGATCGTGGGACGAGATCGAATCCGCGACCGTCGTCGAAGAAGCTGCGAACCGGAAACACATCGAA
>JAYSON010000318.1:0-4545 GCA_043722725.1 Chloracidobacterium sp. | reverse complement strand
AAAGGCTCCGAGCAGTGCGACTGCGAGGAGAATGAGTACAGGAACTGGAACACCGTTGTAGGCGTTCATCACGCCGATAAAAGCTACGATGCCGCCGATCGGAATGATCGCTTTGAGCAATTCGCCGGTATAATTTGCCTCGCCGAGACCGTAGTCCTTGACCGAGCGGGCATTCCGATATGCCATGAAAAGGACAAAGGCGATCGCCACAACGGCAAGTCCCCAACCGATCGCCGGCGGCAGGTTCGCATTGCCGATCGAGATGAATGTTGGATCAGAGACGGGGATCGTACTACCACCGAGCAGCCATTTGACCGCCCCTCGCCACGCGAGCAAGCCGCCTAAAGTTACGATAAATGCAGGAATATTCAGATATGCCGTAAGCGTGCCATGAAAAACACCTATCACTATGCCTATCGCAAGAGCAGCAAGGATCGAAACCGGCAGACCATATTCGAAGGTCGTCATCGAAAACGCCGCGATTCCACCCGCGAAACCGAGCACCGATCCGACGGAAAGATCGATATTTCCGGAAACGATGACCATCAGCATTCCAACCGCGAGAATGGCCGTCACCGACATCTGCGTCATCAAATTCGAAAGATTGCGCGGTTTCATGAAGATGCCGTCTGTAAACCAACTCGGAGCTTCCGACCCGGAGAAAAGGTTGCTCAACGCATTAACGATCCCACCAAAGAAGTGCGTAACATGCTCGCCAACGCTCCACAATTCCGGTGTGTTTGGCCCTGTCGCGTAGTGAAAGAATATGAATATGAATAGCAGAGCCCCAAGCAGCGTATAGGCCCGCAGGGCGGACGTCTCTATCTTAAAGCGCTTCTTTTCAATTATTTCACCTGTTTCGCTCATACCGTTTTCTTTCACATCTTTTACCGCAGTCACCTTTTTCACTTCTCACTTTCCCTGTCCCGTCGCCGCCGCCATTACCTTTTCCGGTGTCGCTTCCGTTCGGGTAAACGTTCCGGAAATTTTGCCTTCATGCAGCACAAGTATCCGGTCGGAAAGCCCGAGCACCTCCGGCAATTCCGACGACACCAATACGATCGCCAATCCGGTTTTCGCAAGATTGTTGATCTCGGCATAGATCTCCTGTTTGGCCCCGACGTCAATTCCACGGGTTGGCTCGTCCAGAAACAGGACCTTCGGATGCGTCAGCAGCCACTTTCCCAGCACGACCTTTTGTTGGTTACCGCCCGATAAAGTCCCGGCCACGGTCATCGGTGATTTCGCCTTTACTCTCAAAGACCTCATCGAACCTCTCGCCGCCATCGTTTCTCTCGAACGATTGATCAAAAAGCGTCCCGATATGGACTTCAATCCAGCCAACGTCATGTTGTCCAGTATTGTCTGTTCGAGAATGAGCCCGTAACGTTTCCGGTCTTCAGTTACAAATCCGACGCCGCAGGCGATCGCATCAGCTGGCGAATCAATTTCGACCCGTCGGCCTTCGACAAAGATCTCACGCGAAAATTTTCCGTTCCACGCGCCGAAAATAGCCATCAGCAGTTCCGTGCGCCCGGCTCCCATCAAACCGGCGATACCGAGAACCTCGCCTTTGCGCACCTCGAACGATATGTCGTTGACCAGCTTTTTGTACGGGCTGTCGGCCGAATACGCGGTTAAATTCCTGATCTCCAGAGCCGTTTCGCCGAGTTGGTGATTGACCTTCGGAAATATATCGCCGACTTCACGCCCAACCATTAGGGCGATCACCTTCGCCTTGTCCAAATCGGCCGCATCGTGGGTGGCGATTGTTTTACCGTCGCGCAGGACCGTAATCCGGTCGCTCATCTTGAACACTTCGTCCAGTTTGTGAGAAATATATATCATTCCCACACGCCTTTCTTTCAGCTTTTGAAGGATGCCGAAAAGCGTCTCCACTTCGGATTCGGTCAGTGCGGCGGTCGGTTCATCGAGCACGAGGATCTTTGCATCCTTAGACAAGGCCTTGGCAATCTCCACCAATTGCTGCTGCCCGATTCCAAGGCTTCCCACCGGAACCCGCGGATCGATCGGCAGATGGAGGTCATTGAGCAGAGTCGAGGCCTTGTGATAGAGCTCGGACCCATTGATAATACCGAACCGCGTCGGCTCCATGCCTAAGAAGATGTTTTCCCCGACCGTCAGTTCCTTGACCAGAGACAGCTCCTGAAAGATGATCGCAATTCCGGCATTTTCCGAATCTTTAATGCCTTTAAAATGTCGGCTCTGGTCCTCGATCAGGATCTCGCCTTCATAGGTCCCGCTCGGATACACCCCGGCCAGAACTTTCATCAATGTCGACTTGCCCGCTCCATTCTCTCCAACCAAAGAATGAAACTCGCCCGCTTCCAATGTAAAACTCACCCCGTCCAGCGCCCGGACGCCGGGGAATTCCTTTACGATCTCTCGCATCTCTAACAGGGACATGGTTGAATAATACTATCGAAACGGAGAATCGTTCCAGACTAGACCAGAGAAACACGCTGCGTCGCACGGCGAATCTCGTCATTCTGCATGAACCAGAACCACACATTGCCGCTTCGCAAATTCTCCGCTCCGAGCAAACTAATTCCAAGATCGATGCCGATCACGTCCGGATTAACCCAGCCGGTATGCGGATTAAAGGCGTCCGCAAAGCCGTATTTACCGTAAACATTTTGGCCGTAACGGTTTTTCATTTCCTTTAAGGCTGCAAGCGAAATGTCCGGCGTAAACATCAGCGAACCCGCGGCCGCGTACGGCACGACCGATCCATCGGTCGCCTCGTGTCGCGGTGGTGCTCCCCAGGCTACATAACCTTTCGCCGAGTCAGAAGCTGTCAAACCCCAGATGTTTTCAGAATATTTCGGGAACTCTTTGCTTAGAACATCTACGAAAAACTGCCGCTGAGCACGCGTCGCTTTGACAGAGTTTTCAAAGTAATCGACATACGGAGCTTTTCGCTCGCGACGGCCGCGAAAATCTATCCAGGCGTGTGAAAATTGATGAATAAAAAGCGGCGAAACCGCCGCAAGGTACTTGTAATCTCCGTATCGGCGCCAAGTTCGCTCCCATGCATACCACGAATTCGGCGGTATCGGCGAGGTCGGCGAGCCGATAGCGAGAAGATAGAGGATCATTTGTTCGCTATAATCGTTCCATCGATTTGCGATCCAGCCGCTTTCCGGCCGCCAGCCGTGGGACAATAGGTAAGGGTCGCCGTCGAGCATCCACCGAAAATCGACCCGTGCATATATTTTATCGGCCAGCCGAACTATTTCCTTGTCGCCGCTAAAACACTGCTTTACAGTCAAAACTCCCCCAAGAAGCAACGCTGTGTCAATGGACGAAATCTCGCTTTTCCAACGTCTTTCACCGGTTTCCTGATCGACAAAATGATAGAACCAGCCGTTTTTATGAACCGAGCGATTGGCGAAAAAATCGAGTGTTTTTCGGGCGCGTTCTTTTGCCTGTTCGGGTGTGACCCAACTGCGGTCGGCAGCAATGCAGTAACCGCTGAGCGCGAATCCGGTCGCAGCAATGCTCGCGATCTTGTAATGATTCTCACCTTTCTGCGGAGCCGCTCCGCCGGTGCGTGCACGATCGAGCGTCAATCCCGTTTCCGGATTTGAGTGCTCCCAAAAGAACTGAAACGTTTTCTTCTGCAGATCTTCTAGGAATTCGTGATCTTCCTTGCTGATCGGGGCCGTCGGGGTCGCCGACTTCGGTGCGGCGTCAATCTTTTCATTATGCAAAACCTGTGCGTCCGGTTTTGCCCCGAGCCGATCAACGACTTCGAAGGTGCTTTGCAACCCGCTGTCACTGCTGGTGCCGATATAAACGGTGAATTCACCCGGCTCGATAACCGGTTTCAGATTGCGGTCGAGAAACGAAAGTTCCTTCGGCGTGAGCGTAAATTCGACGCGCTGCTTCTGACCCGGCGACAGAGTTACACGCTTAAAACCTTTTAATTCCTTGACTGGTCGCGTCACCGTCGCCGCAACGTCGTGAATATAAAGCTGCACGACCTCGTCGCCCGTTCGCTTTCCGGTGTTGGTAACATCGACGCTGGCCTTGACGCTGCCGCTTGCGAGAATTTCCGTCTTGTCGAGCCTGATATCTGAAAGCCTGAACTGCGTATAGCTCAAGCCGTATCCAAATGGATAAAGCGGCGTATTTTCAATGTCGAGATATTTCGACGTGTATTTCTCGCTCGCCTTGAAGGGCCGTCCGGTATTTTTCTGGTTATAGTAGATCGGAATTTGCCCGACCGAACGCGGAAACGTTATCGGCAGCTTTCCGCCCGGATTCGAATCGCCGAACAGCGTATCGACAATCGCCGGCCCACCCATCGTTCCCGCAAACCATGTTTCCAAGATTGCTGGCGAATTCTCGGCCAGCCAGTTGATCGTCAAAGGCCGTCCGTTCATCAGCACAACCGCATAAGGTTTTCCGGTCGCATGTATCGCCTTCACCAGATCAAGCTGCCGGCCGGGCAGATCGATGTTGCTTCGCGATGAAGCTTCGCCGCTCATATCAGCGGATTCGCCGACGACAAGAATCGTA
>JAYSON010000317.1:0-5379 GCA_043722725.1 Chloracidobacterium sp. | reverse complement strand
TTTTCCGGAGAACGCGACCGTATTGCTGTACGCCGGACGCCTCTCACCCGAAAAGAATATCAAGCTTTTACCGGAGATTTTGAGATCGCTGATCATTTTTTTCAATTTGGACTCCGCGAAACGCGAATATCGATTGCTCGTTGCAGGTTCCGGTCCAAAAGCTGACTGGCTAGAAGAGAGATTCAAGAAATACACGCCGGGTAAATTCAAACTCTTAGGACATTTACGCGGTAAAGAAGAATTGGCGGATCTTTACGCTAACTCTGACATTTTTCTCCACCCGAATCCCCGCGAGCCCTTCGGCATCGCACCGCTTGAAGCCATGGCTTCGGGTACGCCGGTTATCGTACCGAATTCGGGCGGTGTGCTTTCCTACGCAAATAATGAAAACGCCTGGGTTGAAGAACCCGTCGCGGAAGATTATTTTGCAGCCGTGCAGGATATCCTCAATCACCCAGAAAGAAGAGACATAAAAATCCACAATGCCCTCGAAACCGCACGAAATTTTTCATGGGAACATTCCACAGACAAGCTTTTTCGACTATATGACGAACTGTATGAAGAATTTAGGATTCTGCGAGATTTACCGTTGAACAGCAATGGAATTGTTAAAAATGCGGTGTCGTAACCATCTGTTGTGTTTGGACTGAACAGGCGTCGATCTAATTTTCATCTTCTCCGTACCAAACATTAAACGGATTGATTAATCGAGGGGGCTTCAAAATGAAAGTGAATATACTGCTGCTTATTTCCATCGTCGTAATAATAAATGCCGCAATGACACCGGCCGGAGTTTTGAGTGAAGCCGGAACTATAAAAGGCACCGTTACGGCATCGGCCGGCGGAAGATCCACCGTTGTCGCAGATGCGAATTTGAAGCTGGCGAGCAAAGCCGCGCCGGACCAACCATACACGACGGTGAGCAATGATGCGGGCGAATTCGTTTTCAGAAATCTCCCGGTGGGAGTCTACGTATTGACGATCGACGCTGTCGGCCTATCGAGCGCGAGCCGTGAAATCAAACTCGATTCCGGTGCGATTCTCACCTTGGATATCGATTTGAATGTAACGATCGGTGAAACTGTAACAGTCCGCGTCGAAGAAGGCCTGCTTAGCACTTCTGAAACGTCGACCGTGAATGTTATCCGCTCCGAAACTTTGAACACGGAGCCGTTTCGCAACGACAACTTCCAAAGCTCGATTGCTCTAACCCCCGGCGTAGTACGAGACGCAGGCGGGAACGATCATTTAAAGGGCACACGGGCGGGTCAGAGCGGCTATAAGGTCAACGGTGTGGATGTTACCGATCCGGTGAGCGGAAAGTCGGCTTTTGAGATCCCTCTGGAAGCTGCCGCGACCGTTCAAGTCGAGGAAAACCCGTATTCTTCGGAGTTTGGACAGTTCACCGGTGGAGTAACCAATTTACAGACGAAATCCGGTGGCGACAAATTTAAGATTTCGGCCGCTCGTTTTTTCCCGACATTTCGCAATATTATTTCAACAAAGGTCGATTCATTTCGGCCTCGGCTTACCTTTAGCGGGCCGCTTGTTCAGAAACGGCTTTTCTACCTGCAGTCGTTTGAGTATCGTTTGCGGAATGATGTCGTGCCGAGTTTGGCTAAACCCGGCAACAACACAACGACCGAAGCATTCAACGCTTTTTCACAGCTTGATTGGACGATAAATAAGAGCAACACGTTGAGATTCAATTTCGCGATTTTTCCGAGCAAGATTCGTAACCTTGCTCTGGACACGTTTAATCCGCCCGACACCAGCCCGAACTACAAACAACGCGGAATACTCGTTTCGGTCTCGGAACAATCCGTTTTCAAGGATGCTTCGTTTCTTTCGTCCGAGGTCAGCTATAAGACCTTCGACGTTGATGTTTTTGCAAAATCTAATCAGCCTTTCACAATCACGCCTGAAGTCAATCGCGGAGGCTATTTCGCCGATACGCGACGAAAAACCTCGCGCATCCAGTGGCGTGAGGTTTACTACTTGCGGCCTATCAATTTCGGCGGTGCCCACTCGATAAAAACCGGTTTCGAGCTTTTTAACTCGCGGGTTCGCGGAGTCCTGAATTATAGTCCGATTTTTATTCGGCGGCTCGACAACACTCTTGCACAACGAACGGATTTTCAAGGTGGTTTACCCCTCCGCTATTCATATCAGGAAACTGCTGCCTTCGTGCAGGACCGCTGGACGATAAGCTCCAGTGTTACCTTAGATTACGGTTTCCGATTCGACCGTGACGGCATGACCGGCCGCAACAATCTTTCGCCGCGCTTTTCCGTCTTGTATTCCCCAGCAAAAAACGGGCGAACGATAATCCGCGGCGGCGTCGGTGTTTTTTATGACAGGACGTCAGGCGTTGGCGGCACTACGGAACAGGAAATCAGCGACGGAGTTAGCAATATCCTACCGAATTTTATGCAGATACCGGCTCGTCGTGTGACCAATTTTGCCGCAAATGGAACGACGATTGTTGATGGTCCGCGCTTATTTGAGCCTCTGATTGCCGGGCCGCTTCGCACACCGCAAAGCCTTCGCTGGAGCATCCAGATGGATCAGGGTATTACCAAAGAGCTAACCGTCCGCTTCGGTTATCTTAGTCGAACAGTCAAGAACGATTTGCTGTTCGAGCCCTTGGTTGGCTCAATCAACACACGAGCAATTCTGCTCAGTAGTCGCGGACGGTCGCGTTACGACGAATTTCAGTTCGTAACGTCGTACAACAAACCCGGCTTCGGGCAATGGAACGCCTCTTACGTTCTTTCGCGTGCCCGCGGTGATTTGAATACTGTGGATGCAATCTACAGCGATACGCCGGCTTTGGTTTTGCGTCCAAACGAGTACGCGGCCCTTCCGTTCGACGCTCGTCATCGTTTGTTAGTCTACGGCCAGCTCGATTTTCCCCACGACATCCGTGTTGCACCGCTTTTGGAGCTGCGCTCAGGCTTCCCGTTTTCAAAGTTCGATGCTTCGCTGAATTTTGTCGGTGGACGTAATCAAGCCGGTCCTTTCTCGACATATATGTCCCTCGATCTACAGGTTACCAAAGGATTCAAATTGCCTTTCTTTGATAAGAAAAAGGCCCGGATAGGCGTTGCACTTTTTAATCTGACTAATCATTTTAATCCGCGCGACGTACAGAGCAATTTGACCAGTCCGAACTTCGGGCTTTTCTATAACAGCCTGGGCGTTTCCGTTAAGGCAAAATTTGATCTTGAGTTTTAGCCCGAAATTATCAGAAAAAAATGAGCAAAACAAAAAATCGAGTTAATCCTTCGTTCATCTTTTAAGTTGCATACTTAGATCTACGGAATTTTCGGTTGACGCCGCATTCAGACTGGTTTCGTTTTTTTTTCTGTATAAATATGAGGGCGTCAACGCACCAGTTAACAAGGAGATAGAAATGAAGACAATAAAAGCTGTGATATGGCTATTCGTCATTACACTAGGATTGGGAATAAGTATTCTCAGCCTGCCGCAAGCTGCGAATGCCCAAACTGATAAAGATAAAAAAGAAAAGAACCGGGAACGCGAAAACGATGACAAAGATGACGACGAAAAACTAAGCGGCGATGATAAAAAGAACGCCAAAATTACGATGGCAGAGGCTCGAGCTATCGCGCTGAAACGAGTCAGTGGTACAGTCGTCGAAGAGGAGCTGGAGAAAGAAAAAGGCAAGCTCCAATACGCGTTTGACATACGCGACAGCAGCGGGAAAATCTGGGATGTCGAGATTGACGCGATTACCGGAGATGTCTTGCAGGCGGCAGAAGACGATGAAGACGGTGATAACGATCAGAGCAGTTTGGGTAAAGCAAGGAGTTCGGTTTATCACGCCGTCAATACGGTTAAAAACGTAACCGTAAGAACAGTTGGGAAATTGTTTAACTGAGTCGAACAGGATTTTGCTAACCTTACAGCGGCGATCTTACTGCGGCGTTGTATGTCAGGCATTTAACGCAAACCAGGGAATACCAACATAATTCCGTGAGATTTATGGTGGTATTCTGTCCGAAATAGTCCATGATATTTCGAATCTGAATCCCAATCAAAATTTAGACTTATTTAATTGGGAAAATCGTGGAAAGCGCATAAAATAGAAATTATTATGCGTAATCAGACCCCCTCCTTGAGCCGAATTTTTCTATTGTCTGTAATTAGCCTGTCTATTTTAACGGCAATAATCGTCGCTTTTTTCTTTGTGCCGATTAAGTCGATAGCACAAACAGAAATTCCCAACAATGTCGGCACGCAGGGACGCAAGCTGACGCCCGCCGGAAAATTGATCGTTGACACGACTACGAATCAACCGGCGGTTGTGCCGCTGACATTTGATTTTGTTCGCTCGCCCGACGACGCCAGCCCGGACGGCAAAGGCCGGTTTTTGATTGCGGTCAACAGTGGCTTCGGATTGCAATTAAAAGAAAAAAGCAAAGCGCAGCAGACACTTTCCGTCATTGATCTCGCGGCGAAACCCGAACCGCAGGTAGTTCAAAACGTTTATTTTCCTACGCCACACAGCGCAAACTTCGGCGTTACTTTCGCGAGCGAAAAAGATTCTGAAGGTTCGTATCAAATGTTCGTCGCCGGCGGTTTTGAAAACCGCATTTGGCTTTTCAAATTCAACCCCAACGAGAGAGAACCTGTTGCACCCGGCAACAAGCCTGACACTAATCTCGAAGCTGGGTTTATTGATGTCAATGCGTTTTCCGATTTTGCTCCAAGTCCTTATTACAATCGCAATCAAGCCCCTGTTTATCCAACCGGAATCGCCATTAGTCCGGATAATAAGACACTGTTCGTGGCTAACAGTTTGGGCGACAGCCTGGGAATTTTACAGGATTGGAAAGGCACGCGAAAAGTCACAAAAGTTTCACTCAGACGCCGCGGCTCGTCGCAGTTCGTTTATCCCTACGATGTCGAACTCCTTGCTGCTACCGGCGGCGGCAAGGCCGCAAAGGTTTATATCTCGCTTTGGGGCGACGGTACAATTGCGGTGGTCAATCCGGAAAACCCGGATCTGTCTGTCAAACACATACCGATTGAACGTCATCCGACGGCGATGATTTTGAATCGGGATAAATCGAGACTCTTCGTGGTTAATTCCAATGCTGACAGCGTTTCAGTGATCGACACGGCAAATGATTCCGTTGTTGAAAAAATTAACATCAAGCTTACGGAAACTTCGCTGACAGGTTCAAGTCCTGAAAGTTTAGCATTAAGCGCGGATGAAAGAACCTTGTACGTCGCGAACGCACACATCAATGCGGTTGCCGTCGTCTCGCTTGGCAAACCGTCCAAGCTCGCCGGTTTCATCCCGACGGGAAACTATCCGTCTGCCGTCGCCATCGCTGGAAAGCGTCTGTT
>JAYSON010000316.1:0-3942 GCA_043722725.1 Chloracidobacterium sp. | reverse complement strand
CGACCGTCTTAATAACCGTCCTCGTAAGGCCCTGGCTTTCCGTACCCCTAACGAGGTCTTCAATAACCACTTTGTTGCACTTATTACTTGAATCTAAGCGGCTGAAGCAGCCGGACCCCTCCTTCGTAGGGAGGGGAGCTTGGAGCCGAATGTTCTTAAGCGACTGTCGGCCGTCTCACATTCGGGCCGCTTGCGCTCCAGTCAGCCGTGGCAGAATTTCATAAAACTGCTTGAACTGCTGGTCAACGACGAAAATCGCGGGCAGCCATCGAAGCAGATCGCTCTTATTTTGGAAAACGGCTACGAACAGTACCTGCAGGAAACATTCGAAAATGCCGACGTACGCATGGAAGACCTTCGCGGACTGGCACAGTTCGCAAATCGCTACACCTCTGCCGAAGATTTCTTGTCGGAGCTAGCTTTGCTTTCGACCGAGCGGTTTAAAGAGCCGCAGGCAATTGTAGGCGAAGAGGTAATTGAAGGGGCTGAAGAGGACGAACTTCTGACATTGACGAGTGTTCATCAAGCTAAGGGCCTGGAGTGGAAAGCCGTATTTATCATCTGGGCCGCCGAAGGCAAATTCCCGTCGCCACGGTCATTAAAAGAGATCGATAGCGAAGAAGAGGAACGCCGCCTCTGGTACGTCGCCCTAACTCGTGCGAAGGACGAGCTTTATGTCACCTACCCGTTGATGCTGACCGATTACAACCGACAAACAGTCCTGCAAAAACCATCGCGTTTTGTAATGGAATGCCCACCCGCTCTTTTTGAGGTTTGGACGCTCGAGGATGAAGCCCGGAAATTCGACGCTCCGCTGAGCGCCCAAGCTCCAAAGGATTTTATAAACTAGGCTCGCTGGGAATAAAAGAAATCTTAGCCGCAGATAGACACGGATAAACACAGATGAAAACCTAATCGAATAATTCCTTCTTCTCTCATCAGCGTCCATCCGCGTTCATCCGCGGCAAATTTTCTTCCCCTGCGTCTCCGCATTAATTCCTGATCTGTAAAGCCGATACTTGCCTTCATTGCTTTAGACAAAACAATTCGTGGTAGAATGCGTAACTAAGTTATTCGGCAACACATAAAACCCCAAAAATACTAATCAATAATTCAAACGTATGAAATATTGCCCGACTTGCAAAACCCGTTACGACGAGGAGATCTTGCGCTTTTGTATGAAGGACGGCACGCCGCTGATCGAAGAGGATGAACCCAGTTTTATCGTTATGCCGAGCGAGAGCATCGATGAACCGGAAGACGACGATGCCGACGAGGTAACGGTCATTCGCAAGAATGTTCCGGTTCCACCGCCTCCGCCGCAGTCGGCCATAGATGAGATCTCGTTTGAACCGGACCCGATGCCTTCGCCACAGCGAATCGTCGTGCCGACATCGGAAGAACCTGCTTTGGGGCAGTTCAGATCTCGGGTGATACCGCCGTATCAGGCGCCGCCGCAATCGAATACGGCGAGGGTCGTGGCACTGACAATTCTCGGCACCGTTGCTGCATTGGCGGTCGGCGCAGCGGGCTTTTGGCTGCTGCAGAATGACAATACGAACAATTCGAACATCAATACGAACTTCAATTCGAATATCCAGAACTTGAACACAAACGTGAACACCAATCTAGGGTTCGACAGCAATTTTAATTTCAATACGAACGCGAACTTCAACACGAATTCGCTTTCTAACATTAACACTAATACGAACACCCGGACGCCGACCCCGACGCCCAGACCGAGCCCGAGCGTAACGCCGAACCCGTCGCCTTCGGCTACGCCCAACGACAACGACAACACGCCTACGCCGATCCGGACACCGGCAGCGACACCAACGCCGATCATAATCCGACCCGGTCAAACGCCGCAGCCTCGGATGAATCCGCAGCCCGCTAACCGACCGGTCAACGGCGGTGTTCTAAACGGTCGTGCGCTGAATTTGCCGGCACCGACATATCCGCCGATGGCAAAACAGATGCGAGCATCAGGCGAAGTCAGAGTGCAGGTCGCCGTTGATGATCGCGGCAATGTTATTTCCGCACATGCCATCAGCGGGCATCCGCTGCTCAGGCAGTCGGCGGAAATGGCCGCACGGCGATCGAAGATCCGCCCGAACGGACAGAATGAATTAGGGGAACTGGTTTATAATTTTAGGAGTAATTAGTCCGAAAGATCCCGGACCCAATTGTGCATTTTACAGTCTCCGAAGGAGACAAACATTAAAGCCTAGGGTGAAGCCAAAGGCGTAACCCTAGGTAATATTGAAAAACCCGCCCGTCGCTGAAGGCTACGAACGACCTACGCTAACTCCAGTTTTCCAAATCACTTAATAAACGAACAGCAGAACGTTTGTTCGACACCTTCAGCGTCGGAAAGGGCATTTATCGATTCCTAGGGTTCCATTCGCCTAGCTCATTGCACCCTAGGCTTTATTGTGTCGCCGTTGGCGACAAGATATCACGACGTTGAAGTGCTACGCGAAATCCAAGGGCATGATACATCTTAAGAAAACAACATTGCCATTTCGACGGCACGGCGCGGGTCGATGACGCCCCATCCCTGTCTGTCCACTTCGTAATGCGGCAGTCTTTCAGCAGTTGAGATGAGGATGCGTTTTATTTGAGGCGGCGTGAGGGCCGAGTTGGCTTCGAGCATCTGGGCGACCACCGATGACACAATGGGTGCCGAAAACGAGGTACCGTCGACGTATTTATAATGCTTGGTTATGACGTTTTCGCGGCGGATCTTCAGCGTTATTATCTGTCGTATGCTGTGGACCGGGCGGTCGAGCGCCGCGTCGAGTTCGCCATCGACACAGGAATTTTTGCGGATAATCGAATGAAGCTGGTTGTCCTCGGCATGATCGAGAAGCTTCAAAAGCTCAGCCTGCTGTGCGGTCGGCGTATTTGGCAATATCGGTGCCGGAACCCAGATCGACGGTGCAATGACCTCGGGTTTCTGCAAGCCGTCACACGTCGGGCCGTACGACGAACGGTACATTCCGCGTTTTGCGCGATTCATCGAATTGTTGTCATCAAGGCCGCCGACTGCGATACACGAAGGAGCACTAGCCGGTGGAAAAACCGGATGATTCGGCAGATGTCCGGCATTGCCGACGGCACAGACAACGGTGATTCCCTCAGCGGCGCAGCGTTCGACAGTCTGCGAAAGCGAATCGTGGAGATAGCTCTGTTCATAGTCGCCGCCCGCAGATATATTGACCACGCGGATCCGGAATTTTTCGCGATTTGCCAAAACCCATTCAAGACCTTCCTGAATATTCTCCTCGGTGATACGCCCGGTGCGGGCGAGCTTTACGAGAACGACGTCGGCGTCCTGTGCGATACCGCGATAAAATCCATTGGAAAGCGATCCGTTTCCGGCCGCGACGACCGACGTCATCATGCCGTGCCAGCTTGCGACGTCGGGCTGGAAAAGCGATCCGAGTTCGCCGTCGGCCTCGAGCAAATTGCGGTAGCCGATGATGCGGTTTGACGGCGATGTCAGATCGACGTGCGGATAAAAGCCGGAATCGAGAAATGCGATCGTAACGCCGCGGCCGGTAAAACGGTCGTCGGCATCGAGACGGAGCGGCGTCGAAAGCACGTGCGAGCCGTCTTTTTGCATCGCAGCGTCTTTGACGATGTGGTCCTTTGCACGTTCGAAAAGCCGGACGCAGCGGGCACAAACCGCCTGAAATTCCCACGTGTCCGGAGCATTAGCAAGGATTAGTTTTTGCAGGTCTTCGGCAAGTACGAGGAGCGGGACAAACTCGTCACGAGTCTCGCGAAAGCACACCGGGCAAACCTTGCCGCCGGCAGCAATATCGGCTGTCATTGCCGGTCTTTGAAACTGTGGGGATTCTTGTGGAGTCATTTTAGAGATTTAAGTTTTCCATAAAGAGTGGTTAAAATCAATTAAGAGAATTGGCCCGCGAAATA
>JAYSON010000315.1:0-3433 GCA_043722725.1 Chloracidobacterium sp. | reverse complement strand
CGACCGTCTTAATAACCGTCCTCGTAAGGCCCTGGCTTTCCGTACCCCTAACGAGGTCTTCAATAACCACTTTGTTGCACTTATTACTTGAATCTAAGGGCCATGATGTTACGAAAAATAGAAGATTTTCAGAAGGATTGGGTATATGAGGCCGAGATGACGGGAAAGGTTTTGAATGCACTGACAGATGCGTCGTTAGGTCAGAAAGTTAACGAAGACGGCCGTTCGCTCGGTTTTCTCGGCTGGCACCTCACACAAACGCTCGGTGAGATGTTGGGGCTGGTCGGACTGAAGATAGATGCTCCGGGGTTTGATAAGGAATGTCCGACCGCCGCCGCAGAGATTGCCGCCGCCTACGAAAAAGCAGGGAAATCGGTGACAAACGAGATAGCCGCAAATTGGACCGACGAAACGCTTTTGCTGACCGACGAGATGTACGGCGAAACTTGGGCCCGCGGATTGACGCTCTTTTATCTCATCGCCCATCAGGCCCACCATCGCGGCCAGATGACTGTCCTGATGCGGCAGGCCGGTTTGCCGGTTCCCGGAGTTTACGGCCCGGCGAAGGAAGAGTGGGCAGCTATGGGTGCTCCCGCAATGCAGTAACCGCACGACAGACTGCCTAGTCGCCGCTACAGTATGCTAATTCACAAAGAGTTTATCGGCTTCGATTTGAAAAAATCGAACAGACCGCATAAACTCTTTTGTTTATTTGTATCGTCGATATTTAATCCGAGAAGTAAACAATGACCGAAATCACGCCCGAGATAATAGTTCAGCATAATCTAACAACAGAAGAATACGAAAAAATCGTTGCCGTCATGGGACGTGAACCGAACTTTACGGAGCTTGGTATTTTCAGCGTGATGTGGTCAGAGCATTGTTCCTATAAATCATCCCGAGTGCATTTGGGGCGTCTGCCAACGTCCGGGCCGCGAGTCATAGTCCCGCCGGGTGAAAATGCCGGGGTCGTTGATATCGGCGACGATTGGTGCGTCGCATTCAAGGTCGAATCGCACAATCACCCAAGCTTCATCGAGCCGTTTCAAGGAGCGGCAACCGGCGTCGGCGGAATACTTCGTGATGTCTTCACGATGGGAGCTCGGCCGATCGCGGCGATGAATAGCCTGCGGTTTGGCCCGCTCGACGACGCGAAATACGGAAACCGCAACAAAGCGATATTGAAAGGCTGTGTCGAAGGCATTGGGCATTACGGTAATTGCTTTGGCGTCCCGACGGTCGGCGGCGAGGTTGTTTTCGACGAATCTTACAGTCTGAATCCGCTTGTGAACGCTTTCGCGTTGGGCATCGTACGAAAGGACCAGATATTTTTTGGCAAAGCCGAGGGTATCGGCAACCCCGTGCTTTATGCCGGTGCGAAAACCGGGCGCGACGGCATTCACGGTGCAACGATGGCTTCGGCCGAATTTGACGACGCGGCACTGGAGAAACGTCCCACCGTTCAGGTTGGCGACCCGTTTTTAGAAAAGCTGCTTCTCGAAGCCTGCGTCGAGGCAATGCGCAGCGGTGCGATCGCCGGTATTCAGGATATGGGAGCCGCCGGGCTAACATCTTCCTCCGTTGAAATGGCGGCTCGTGCCGGAACCGGCCTGGAACTAGATCTAACACTTGTGCCGCAGAGAGAGACTGGCATGACGGCCTATGAAATGATGCTGTCCGAATCGCAGGAGCGGATGCTGATCGTAGCCCGCACGGGCCGCGAAAAAGAAGTGATCGAGATCTTCAATAAGTGGGAACTCGACGCGGTCGTTATCGGCAAGGTCGTCGAAGGCGACCGTCTACGCATCGTTCACAATGGGACGGTCGAAGCGGACCTCCCAGTAATGGCCCTTACCGATGAAGCCCCTAGATACGACCGGCCGATGTCATCAAGGGACGCGAGTGGGACAGTGGGACAGCGGGACAGTGGGACAGTTGTGACGTCGGAAAATCGGGACATGGGATGGGTGCTGAAGACGCTTTTATCATCACCCAATATCTGTTCTAAGCACTGGGTTTACGAGCAATATGACAGCATGGTGCGCACCAACACCGCTGTCTTGCCCGGATCGGATGCAGCCGTCATTCGCGTAAAAGAGACACGCCGTGCCGTCGCTATGTGTCTGGACGGAAACGCGCGATACGTCGCGGTCAACGCAAAAGAAGGAGCAAGACTCGCGGTTGCGGAGGCGGCTCGAAACGTCGTATGCGTCGGGGCAAAACCGATTGCTGTGACGAATTGTTTAAACTTTGCTTCGCCCGAACGACCCGAAGTGATGCGGTCGTTTTCGGATGTAATCGACGGACTGACGGAGGCGTGCGAAGCGTTTGAAACGCCGGTAGTCTCGGGCAATGTCTCGTTCTATAATGAAACGGACGGCCGCGGCATCCTGCCCACGCCGACGATCGGCATGGTCGGATTGATCGAAGATACGCGAAACATCATCACGCATGGCTTCAAAAATGAAGGTGATATTATCGCACTTCTAGGCGTGACGAACGACGATCTTTCGGTAAGCGAATACGCTCAAACGATTGCAGGCCTTTCAACCGAACAACTCATCGAAAGCGGCGAAGTGCCGAGACTCGACCTAAATCTTGAGAAAAAGGTGCAGGATACGCTTCTAAAACTGGCCGGCGAAATGCTGCTCAATTCGGCTCACGACTGCTCGGACGGCGGACTGGCGGTTGCGATCGCCGAAAGCTGCTTCTCATCGCTTGGCCGCGATGCGAGAAGTGCGCACGTGGACATGACCAATTCCGATATTTCAACCGAGGCTTTGTTATTTGGCGAATCTCCTTCACGGATTGTCGTGAGTTTTGCTCCGGCTAATCTGGAAAGGATTAAATCCATCCTTGGCGATTGCCCATTCGAAGTGATCGGCAATGTGTCCGGCAATGATCTCCGTATTACGATTAACGGCAAAGTTCATGTTAATTCGTCAGTTGCTGAATTCGAAAAGGCCTGGAACAAATCACTGGAAAGACACCTCTCCCAAGCGACTGGCTGAAATACTCCCAGCTATTGTTATCAGGTTGTCCGAAGTCGTCTTATACTTAGATAAATGACCGCCGGAGTTTACCTTCACATTCCATTCTGCAAATCGCGTTGCTCCTATTGCGATTTCGCAACCGATGTTTATCGCAGCGATCAGATCGTGTCGCGTTATGTCGATGCCCTTTGTGCCGAGATACCAGGCACAACCGGTCGCACTTTCGTCGCCGACTCTATCTATTTCGGCGGTGGTACGCCTTCGCTGCTGGACCCGGAGCAGGTACAACAGATTCTTGAAACCGTTCACGCGTATTTTGATATCGTTACCGATGCCGAAATTACGATGGAAATGAATCCGGCAACGGTTTCATCTGATACTTTGTCGGCTTACCGGTCGCTGGGCGTAAACCGTGCAAGCTTTGGCGTACAGACGTTCAA
>JAYSON010000314.1:0-6442 GCA_043722725.1 Chloracidobacterium sp. | reverse complement strand
GGCGACCCAGTTTTTCAACGCCCCAAGATAGTTTCCGATATGAAGCTGTCCGGTCGGCTGTGCACCGCTGAAAATGCGTTTTTTCATAAACTAGAGCGAGAGAACGTAGATCAATCCGTAATAAAACGGCGTGATGACGAGGCGGAAGACACCGATATAGATCAACGCCATCAGGATGATAAAGCCATATTGTTCGAGCAGCGCAAACACGGGACGAAAGCTTTCGGGCAGGAACGTAGACAATATTTGGCTGCCGTCTAACGGAGGAAAGGGAAGCAGGTTGAACACGAAAAGCGAAAGATTAAGCGTCATCACATTTCCAACCAGGATAGCGAACGGATTTTGCGACTGGCCAAAAAAATCACGCAACTCAAAGCCCTGCGAGATCATGATTTTCGCGGCTATTATTCCAATAATCAGCAATATAAGATTTGCCAAAACACCCGCGACCGAAACCATGACATTTGCCAATTTATAATTGGTCCATTTACGCGGGTTAACGGGTGTCGGTATGCCCCAGCCGATCAGCGGTATGCTGCCTAAACCGCCACCGATAGCACCGAATAGAAAGCTTAGGATCGGAATAAGCAGCGTACCGATGGGATCGGTGTGCTTCACCGGATTCAACGTCACGCGGCCAAGCATGTAGGCCGTATCGTCGCCGAATTTATAGGACATCCACGCATGGCCCGCCTCGTGCGCCGAGATCGCCAGAAGCAGAACAACCATGTATACGACCAGGTGACTGACCAAATTTGCAATATCGACATCGCCCATTTTTTAACCTCAAAATTCGCAGATCGCCAGTGCCAATACCGATGATCAAAACTAACTTGTTTATTGTCTTTACGCCTAAATTGTGCCATTCTTTCAGCACAAAATAAACCCTGTGATGGAGAAAGTCGAATGCTAAAAAAAATACTCTTTGGCGGCGAATCGGGCCCTTCACCGCTTGCGAACGCAGGACTGACGCTGCTCAGGATATTTGCGGGCGCGTCGTTGGCGCTTTCTCACGGTATCGGTAAGCTGCCCCCGTCGGAAGGTTTTATCGAGGGCACTGCCAGTATCGGATTCCCGATGCCGGGGGTATTCGCGTGGGCAGCGGCTATGTCCGAATTTCTGGGTGGGGCATTTCTCGCTCTCGGTTTATTCACACGGGTTTCAAGTTTTTTTATCGCGTTTACTATGCTTGTCGCTCTACTCGGTGTTCACCGGGCGGACCCGTTTCAGAAGCAGGAGTTGGCGTTTTTGTACTTCTTTATCTCACTAGCCTTTTTACTAAAAGGCTCGGGTGATTGGAGCATAGATCGCTTTTTGCGTAGGTAGTTGGCCTGTAGATAATTACGCCGCACGCGGCATTGCAGGCGAGTCGCCTGCGTTCCCAGGTATGAAGAATCATATTGTCTGCATCGCAAGCGAATTTAAGGGGAACGAGTTTCTTGACGAATGCCAGAACGCGGGTTGGGATGTAACGCTTGTTACGCGGAAAAAGCTGCTGGATGAGCCTTGGGCGTGGACCGCGCTAAACGAGGTGCGCACCGTTACGGACAACGCTCAAGCTGAAGAGTACACCCGCGCGGTTGTCAATATTGCAGGCACAAAACCGATCAATCGTGTCGTAGGCCTGGACGAATTCGACGTTCTGACCGCGGCAAAAGCACGCGAACATCTGCAGCTTGGCGGCATGACAAGCTCGCACGCGCTCCGATTCCGCGATAAATTGGCGATGCGCAATGTTGCCTTTGCAGCGGGAATTCCGTGCCCTGAGTACGCCGGCGTGTTTCACCCCAACGAGATCAACGCGTATTTGGACAGCGGTTCCGGTCCCTGGGTCGTAAAGCCGAGAAGCGAAGTGTCTGCATTCGGAATTCGCAAATGTGAAACGAAAGAAGATGTTTGGAACGCATTGAAGGCCATCGACGCGAGAAATACCTGGCGCGATCACCCATCGCAATTCCTTATCGAAAAGTTTATTGCCGGCAGCGTTTTTCACGTCGATTCTGTTGTCTACAATGGCAAAGTAATGACCTGCGGAGTTAGTCGATATGGGACACCGCCCTTTAGTGTGACTCATTATGGGGGCGTGTTCACGTCGTCGATCGTTCCATACAAAACCGCTGAGCGCTCAAAGCTGGAAAAGCTGAATGCAGAATTGATGAAAGCTTTTAATTACCAGCAAGGTGTGTCGCACGCCGAATTCTTACAAAGTGCCGATAATGGCAAATTCTACCTTTTGGAGGTCGCCTGCCGCGTCGGCGGTGCCTATATCGCGAATGTACTGGAACACGCTTGCAACTTCAATTTATGGCGGGAATGGGCAAAGCTCGAAACGTCCACGCCCGAAAATCCTTACAAACTGCCTAAACTTCGCAAAGATTTTGCGGGAGTTGCCCTCGCGCTTGCGAATCAGGACAATCCGGACACCTCGCAATATACCGACGACGAGATCGTTTACCGCGTCACCAAACCGAAACACGTCGGCCTGATCTTCCATTCCAAACAACAAAAACGCCTTGAGGAGCTTTTGAGCGTCTATTCAGAGAGAATAGCGCACGACTTCCTCGCGACGGCTCCGGCTAAAGAGCGGTACGACGACTAATGCGGATCAAATCTTTGTGATTCAGGCGGGGTGACCCGCCTTTTGTTTTGCCCGCTGATTGTCTATCCTAGAATTTTTCTATGACCTCTCAAATCCTTGCAAACACCAGATCGCCTGAGATTCTTGATCACGATCTCAACCGGCACTTCCCCCAGCTGCTGAAATTTGAATCGACAACGGAAATGGAGGCCTCGCCTCTTTACCGGCAGATAAAGCCGGAAGTTGAGAGAATTCTGAATGCAGTTGTATGTGAGGATTTGTCAGAACCGGGAACGGTAGTGACCGGCCTCCTGCTCGCGGCTGATAAGAGGCCCGTCGCTACCGCTCCGGGTTCTGACAGAATCCAGGCTCTCGCCTGGAACATCGAACGCGGCTGTATTTTTGACGGAATTATTGACGCCTTAAAGAACCACGCAGATCTAAATAACAAGGATCTGCTTCTGCTTACAGAGCTTGATTACGGAATGGCTCGCAGCGGCAATCGATTTGTCGCACGGGAGATTGCGAAAGAGCTAAGGCTGCACTACGCATTTGCTCCGGTATATATCGCGCTTCAAAAGGGAAGCGGCGTCGAGTCGGAGATGGAGGGCGAGAATACTAAGTCTATCCACGGGCTGGCAATGTTCTCGCGGTTTCCGATGAAGAATGTTCACGCGATCCCGCTGCCGAATGGCAAGGACAAGATGGGGGGAAAGGAGAAACGGCTAGGCTATCTGCGGGCATTGATCGCCGATATCGAGCATCCAGCAGGTGAGTTTCGTGCCGTGACAATTCACCTGGACGCCCATTGCTCGCGTGGCCATAGACATCAGCAAATGAAAATCATTCTCGATCATTTAGACACGCTGCCACAACTTCCGACTATTCTAGGCGGCGACTGGAACACGACTACATTTAACGCCCAGAGCGCTCGGCGGGCGATTCTCGGATACTGGCGACGTGTGATGATGGGCGTAAAAAATGTTGTCAAAAACCACTATCCGCATCCGGACAGGTATTTTGAAAAGCAGCTATTTGGCGAGCTGGGATCCCGCGGCTTTGAATACAGGACGCTCAATCAAACCGGTGCCGGAACGATCCATTACGACGTAAGCAGCATCGAGAAAAACACGAACCTTCGCGATTGGGTGCCCGCATGGTGTTTTCCATTCATTTTCTGGGCGGCAAACCGGGTGGGCGGACGCGTTTCGGGCAGGCTCGACTGGTTTGCCGGAAAGCAGATCGCCCTCGCAGCCGGCACAATTCCGAAAACGATAGGTGACTTGGTTAACGCCGAAGGGATTCCCCTGTCCGACCACGATGCCATCGCTTTGGACTTTACAATTACAAAACGATAAGATTTAGCCACGATTATCACGAATGACACGAATCAGAAAATCTTAATTCGTGTCATTCGTGATAATCGTGGCTAAGTTATTGGAGTTAATTAATGGAAGTAGCTTTTTGTCAGACATTGAGTTTCAATGCAGACACGTTTGAATTTGAGGCGGTCGCCCACGAAAACGGCAACGCCACGATCATTAAATTTCCGGTTGATGATAAACAAGTCAGCCCGGGCGACGTCGTAGTCGTGGTGTCGAAGGACGAGATTACCTTTCACGGCATCATTGGCAAGATCGAAGACGGCCACGCGTACGCCGCCGACCCGAAAGGCTCTCTGCTGCCAGCCGGAGTTCAATAAGTCCAAAGGCCCAAGTCCAATGTCCAAAGTTGAAAAACTGTCTGGTTGAACTTAAAATTTTCATTTCTAGTCAAGGACTTTGGACATGAGACTTTGGACTTGGGACTAACTTTAGGGGATGTAGCTCAGTTGGCAGAGCGCTGCGTTCGCAATGCAGAGGTCGCAAGTTCGACTCTTGTCATCTCCACCATATTCAGTTGCAGAAGCCCGCAAGTGAGCAAGGGCGTAACGCTCAGCCTCGAACAAAAAGCGTTTCGGCGGGTAAATTCGTTAAGACAAGAGCTTAGTGTTACTCACTTACTCATGTGGGGGCTTCTGCATTCGACCATCGGCTAAAGCGTCTTGACTGGACTTATTATCCTTCCGACCGGATAAACACCGACCTTCTGATTCAAGTAATAAGGCGAGCGTTCGTAAAAGAAGCGTAATCGGGCTTGGGGGCTTTTGGCGAAGGTTGGATCGAGCAGCTTGCGGTCGAATTCCTGTTGCAATGCCGGGTCTTTGGCGAGCATTTCCTTTGCTAATTTTTCGATGACATAACTTTCGCCGTACTCCTTTTGCTCGAAGATCGAGTTGAAAAATCCCCAGTAGACGAAGGAATCCGGCCCGTTTGGTTCGAGCAGGTGGATGGCGACGTTGGCGGCTTCCTGGGCCATTGGTATGAGGATCGAACCCGCTGCGTACGTACGAGTTTCTTTTATCGGTGTCTGTTTGCAGGTTAAAGTAATGCGGTTTTCGAAAGAATTTGCCGCCCATTTGGGCTCGGTCAATTTGTAGCTTTCGACCTCCACGGTCAAGGGCTTTTGAAGCTGCTCGAATTCCAAGCCGTGCAGTTTTAAAACGTCGCTTACATCCTTCCATTGCGGCGGCACAATGTAATAGAGCGGCGGAGCGACCGATGCAGAAACACGTGCCTGATCAAAACGCGGGATAGTGATATTGAGCGGAGCGGTGCCGTAGACGATGCGTTTGCCTCCGGAGATCGGACTGTCTTCCAATTTGTATTCGACACCTTTGAAAGCGAGGGGCGTCGACCGGTCGGTGATGGCGAGTGCGAGAGGGAATTGCCGCGTCGGATCGTATGTTTTGCCGCGTTCGACGGTCTGCGTGTCGGCTGTAATGTTTGCCAGGAAAAGGCTCGCCTTTGATCTGTTCATTTCTTCGATCGTGTAACCCAAGATATCGTAAGTGCCGCGGACACGGGACTTATAAGGCTTATAAACATGCGTCTCGATGAGCAGCCCTGCGCGGTTTCGGAGCGGCGTATATCCGGTCGCAAAACGCGGTGTGGCTATAAATGTCGCGATGCCGCCGGTCACTTCCCGGCCGGCGAACTCGACATAATGCGTCAAGAGATTTCCTTCCTTTTCCACATTAGGCACTACAACACCGTCAAAATGCTCGTCCATCCAGTTGCGGATCGAAGGCGGAACTTCCTGAAAATGGGCATATTCGTAAGTCACGTTGTATTGGAAATCGGCACCGTCAGTTACGTGGCAATCGATAAAAAGGTCCGGCTTCCACTGGTTCCAAACCGCCAGCCACGCTCGGGTTTCCGGGGCGTCGGCCTTCATATAATCACGGTTGAGGTTGAGGTTGGTGGCGTTTGCCCGGAAGCCCATCTCGTTGGGGCCGTTCTGGTTGATGCGCATGTACGGGTTCGAATTCTCGTGCCCGTCGACGCTGTAGATCGGCTCAAAGAGAATAACGACATCCCTCAGCAGATCGATCCGAGTTTTAGTAATAGCGATGTCGCGGAGCAAGGCTAGCCCGGCGTCCTTACCATCGATCTCGCCCGCATGGATTCCTGCCTGGATCAAAATAATGGCCTTTCCCTTTTTCCTCGCTGCCTCGGGGGTAAATGTTTTGTCGCTCGACGCGATAAGCATCGGCATATCACGGCCCTCGCCGCTTTTACCGTAGGTCGTGTAGTAGATCAGATCGGACGCTTTGTCGAGCTTCTGGCAGTAAGCTATCGTCTCGTCATACGACGAGGTTTTCTTATAGTTAGTTTGTTCGGCCTTAGTCTGCCACTCCGGCGGGACATTTGCGGATTCGCTTTGTGAGTAGGTTGTTGTCATAAAGATAAGGACAAGCGCGATGCCAAAGTACAAACGAAGAAAAAGAGAAGCGGCTGATTTAACCGGGTGGATTTCTGAATT
>JAYSON010000313.1:0-2557 GCA_043722725.1 Chloracidobacterium sp. | reverse complement strand
GGGAGGCAGAGGACGCCTTGATCGTCGATTCTGGCGGTGGGGAACTGAACTGTTCGGGGCGGCTTGATGTCGTGTTCGTGCAGGAATGGCAGAGACCGGACGACGCGGTTGTAGCGCGAGTGCCGGGTTCGGACCAGAATTGCATTGCGGGTCTCGTCGCTCGCCGGAAGGCCGATTATGTCGGTGTTGCGGTCATAGAGCAATATGACGGCTGCGGGTTCTTTCATCCGCTGATAGGTTTTTAGGCTCAGGACGAATTCGCCTTTCGGGTTTAGCGTTACATATAGCTGGTCGTGCCGCCGGCGCGTGGCGGTCATGTCAAATTCTATCCAATCCGGCCTGTCCTGCTTTTCCATCTCAATTATGTTTGTAGCACAGGTAGCTTAATGTTTCAAGTATGGGACAGACTTTTACGATTTGTCGCGTTGCACTGCGGCGAAGCGCTTAAACAAAAACAACAACCGCACGCAGATCGGCCAGCCTCCGTTGCCGCCGCAACTATACCGAGGTTGTGGAAAACCTGTGTTCGTTGTATCACAATGAGTCGGAAAATCGCGAAATTGTCACAATGATCCGCCCGAAATTATGAAAATAGCGAGTTTTTCGGGTGATTTGTGCCTTAATTGCCGGGTTTTTGAAGATACGTTCTTTCCGACTACTTTTCCAACCGTTCCTTGGCCCGATGGATAAAAACCCTGATCATTTCCGTGATCTTTTTCGTCATCTCGCTGCTGATGATGCTTTCGCCGGCGAGACCGGCCAGCATGTGCAGGTCGCGGGCTGATTTGCGGCGAAGCTCGACCATCTGAGAGAAGTGGACGAGTGTCGTGTTCTTTGCTTTTTCCAGAAAATCCGCCGAATAGCGCAGAAAATTCTGCGTTTCGACCGCTATCGGAAACCACTCTACACGCTCCTCGTTGTTCTCGGCCAACTCTACCGCGAATTTCTGGCTCATCGACCCAATGTATGGAATCTCGGCCTCGATCTTCCAGTGTGCAACGCCCTTTGCATCCTTATGAATGCTGGCGATGCCGGGCATCAGATCCGCGAAATTATTCATATCCGTGAAAAACTCGCGCACCTTGTCAATGCTTGATTTTACCTCGATGTCGTCGCTATAACCTGCCCTTACTGTGAACATAGTCGTGGTCTAGGAAGTCTAGGAAGTGTAGGAAGTCTGGGAAGAGTTTGTTTGTTGCGGCGCCCTTAAATGGTTATTTAGGGCGAATAGCATTCGGCCGATTTCGTCAAGAGCTTCATAGATTTCATCAAATTCCGATTGTGTTAAATAGCCCAGATCTAGAGCCAGATAAATGTGCGATTTGGTTTCCGCGACAGAACCGAGAGACATATTTAGGAAATTCGCAAAATCCTTATCGCTGCGTCGTCCTTGGCCTTCCGCGATATTGGCCATTATCGAGGCACACGATCGACGAATTTGGCGCCGCAGATCAAAATCCTTTCCGAACCCACCATCATTGCTGATCAGATAGATTTTCTTGGTCAAGACTCGAGCCTTTTGCCAAGCCTGAATGTCCTCAAACCGTTTGAAAGTAGACATTTTTCCTTCCCCGACTTCCTAGACTTCCCAAACTTCCGAGACTGTTAGAATACTCCATTAAATAGTATCGAATTATAAAATGGCCGCGTCGTAGAGCGGAACAGGCCACGGAAAAACGGATCTTCGGCAAACAGAATGACGTGCCCACCGCCCATTCGCTCATCGATTACATAAGCCGTACCTTTCAAGAGTTCTTCCGTATTACCTTCCCACACAAAGCCGGAAATAGTCAGCGGCTTCTTCGGTTTCGCGTCAAACACCAATGCGTTGGAACCTTCTTTAGAGTAGCGGAAAAAGTATCCGCTGCCCAAGATCACCGGGATTTCGTCCTGATCGACGCCATAAGTCAGATAAGTCGTTCGATCCACCCTCGCCCGCATAATCGAGCCGGGAAGAGCTTCGGGAACCTTGTTCGCATTTGCCGATGGCGATGCGATGGGCGGCAGGCCGGGAGCGATACCGTCTGCTCGGTCCGATTTTAATTCCATTCCGGGATTGGGTTCCGGCTCAGCCTGTTTTTTGCTGCCTTTAACCGGCGTCGGTGATGGAGTTGGTTCGGTTTCTTTTTTGTCGCTGCCACTTTTACTCTTTTGTTCGTCGTCTTCGCTGCCGACAAGCTTTGCCGAGGTCAGGCCGACGTCTTTGAGCGCGGCAAATACAGATGCACCTCGGACGGTCACGATCGTACCGCCATTTGAAACCCACTCTTTCAGCGTCGAAACGCCGCCCGCCCCAAATGAGCTCGAATAACGGCTGACTGATCCGTCAGGCAGGATAAGAACATTGTAGTTTTTCAGGCCGCCGCTCTTTATCGTATTGATCGTCATTGGGGTAAATGTGATGCCGCTCTGATCGAGTGTCCACCATATCGAACCATACGATTCCTGATCGACGCTTTCGTCCGCCGCGATCGCGATCTTCGGAGCCTGCAGTGAAATAACGGCCTGGCCGCCAACGCTTGTGTCGCCTTCCTCCGAAAAGCCCGTATTGATCGCG
>JAYSON010000312.1:0-6538 GCA_043722725.1 Chloracidobacterium sp. | reverse complement strand
TACCTCTCAAAACAGTTGTCGATAATCAATCATGAAATTCGGTTGTCGAACAAATAGCTTTACCTTTTTCCGTTTTCGTCATAAAATCCGATTTACAATTAACCATCGCCTTTCGTAGATGGTTATGTCCGTAAGGCAACTAACTCTCGGAGGTAGGTCATCATAGCCAGCGACAAAGTTCTAAATACCGGCAACTTTCCAGGAGTAAGCATGGATTCAACCTCTGCGGTGATCGAGCAGGATCTGCCTTTTGCTTTTGAGGGTGGCGTAGAGCAGCCTCTGTTTCATTCTCCGGCGGCAACGGAAGCCGAAGATTTAGATCCGGCCGCACCCGATTTTGCCCTGTGCCAAATGGCGGCATCGGGCAATATTGCGGCGTTCGAGCTTATCTACCAGCGGTATCATCGCCGGACCTACAGCCTCACGCTTAGAATGACTACCAGCCAAACCGAGGCCGAGGACCTGACGCAGGAAGTATTTATTCAGCTTTTCCGCAAAGTTGGAAGCTTTCGCGGCGATTCGGCGTTTTCGACCTGGCTACACCGTTTGACGGTCAATCAAGTTTTGATGCATTTTCGCCGGCGAAGCGTAAAGAACGAAAAAACCTCTGAAGACGGCGAAATGCCCGAACAGACCGTTAACGGCACGGCGAATCCGCGAAAAATGCAGGTCATCGATCGCATCGCGTTGAAAAACGCCATTGCCGAACTGCCGAACGGCTATCGCAACGTGTTTGTCCTTCACGATGTCGAAGGGTATGAGCATGAAGAAGTGGCGAGACTGCTAAAAATATCGGTTGGAACATCGAAATCCCAACTGCACAAAGCCCGATTGAAGCTCCGCGGCTTGCTTATCAAACAAAAAGAACAAAAAACTTCCGCTTAAAAGGCAACCATCAACCGCATCTATTAATCTATCTAGATTGAAAATGCTTTTATGGAGAATTGACAATGCACGTGCCGACGCAAGTGCTTGAAATTGGTGCACGCTGAAACGTGACCGGCAACTAAGATGACCTGCGACGAATGTCAAGAAAATATTAGCCAGTTTTTGGACAACGAGCTCGACGAAACCATGTCGATGTCGCTCCAAACACACCTTTCAATCTGTGCAGAATGTGCAAAGATCTGCGAGGACTTTGCGGCAATTCTTAATTCGTGCCACATCGAAAAGCCAACCGAGCCAATACCGCCGAATTCACGTGCGCTGTGGTGCCGGATAAACAATATTATCGAAAGCGAAACGAAACGTGAGCCGGTTGCCGCAGAGCCGCCAAAAGGCTGGTTTGGACGCTCGTTTACGTTCTCGCAAATCGGGTCGGCTGTATTAGGGATCGCCGTCATCAGTTCTCTGCTGACCATTGTCGGGATTAAGAATTATTACGAGCCGACCGCCGAAGATTACACGTCGCGGTCGAATGCTTCGCAGACGACGTTCGAAAAGGTTTTGAGCAAGGTTGGGCTGACCGACACACCTCAGCAGGCCCGGACGAGGCGGCTTCAGGAGCAGCAAGCCGCCATCGACTATTGGAACAAGCGGGTGCAGGCCCGACGCGAACAATGGGACAATAAGATGCGGGATACTTTTGACCGCAATCTGAATGAGATAGAGCAGGCGGTGACCGAATATACTGTTATTCTCGAACAGGATCCGCTGGACGATCTGTCGGGTGAAATGCTCGATTCGACCCTGACTGAAAAAATGAACCTGCTTCGCGCATTTTCGGAGTTGTAATGGTTAAATTTTCTAATGATCTGTAGTTTGTACAAAATTTCGCGCATATTGATTGCCGCCAAGACTACGATTCTTCTTTGTTTGAGCGTAGTTTTTTTCTTTGCGCACGCGGCAAACGAAGTTTCGGCACAAAAGCGCTTTTCGAAGACCTACCCGGCGACCAAGAATGTCCGGCTGCAACTTCTGAACCGGTCGGGCACGGTCACGGTCGAAGGATGGGACCGACAGGAGATTAGCGTCTCAGCTTATCTCGAAGCACCCGCCGCAAACATCGAGCCGCAAAGCCTAAGCGGTACCATTTACATAGATCTGGTGAAGGATAATCAGGGGCGCAACGGGATCGGCAACGTAAATTTTCTAATCCGCGTTCCCAGGCTTTCAAATGTTGATATTGAGACGCGTATCGGTAATCTGAGTGTTACTAACGTCAGCGGCGGCCTCGTTCGGGCAATTATCACGACCGAAGGAGACATAACGCTTACTGATATTTCAGCCGGGGCTGTCGATGCTCAAAACGGCATCGGCGACATATTCTTTGACGGTGAAATGCGGAGCGGCGGGCAATACCGCTTCACATCCATGCGCGGCAACATAAATCTGCGTATTCCTTTCGAATCATCGTTCCGTCTTGTCGCGACAGCTCCTTCGACACGAAACATCGCGCTCGGTTCATTCTCGAATCCTGAGATGACACTGCTTGGTGACGGCCGACGCGTGACGGGCAGATTCGGCAATGGAAGCTCGTCGCTGACAGTCACCAATCAACGCGGCAGCATCTCGTTCATCAGGCGCTGAAAAGAAAAAGTTTGACCTCGCCCCATCAGCAGCCGTAAGATGGTATTGGCCTCACCCTCGACCGCACCTACAACAATGAACAAACACGCTTTTCTGAGATCGATTCTTTTCGTCGTTTTTATTTCAATTTTTGCCCTTTCGACATTTTCTCAAAATCCGACGCTAGTAAAACGCACGACCTACAAGACCGACAAATTTGATTTTGGCGCCGGCGGAACCCTTTCCGTAGCCGGAGCACCGAATGGCTCGATCCGCGTCGAGGGCTGGAGCAAGAACGAGATCGAGATATCGGCCGAGATCGAGCTGAACGCCCAAACCGAAGCCGATCTCGACCAACTCGCCAAGGTTACGGGCTTCTCGCTCGAAGAAAGTATGGGCCGCACCGGAATAATCAGCGTCGGCACGCACGACAAAGCGTATCTTAAACGTGTCTCGAAAAAATTCCCAAAAACACTTGTCGGCCTTCCGTTTAAGATTGACTATGTTATTAAAGTGCCGAAGTTTTGTGACTTACAGATCGATGGCGGCAAAGGCGATCTGTACATAGCGGGCATCGAAGGCACGATGAAGATCAATTATCTCGATGCAAAGGCAACACTGAATCTGGTCGGCGGCGGAGTGTTAGCGACATTTGGCGGTGGAACCGTCAACGTCAGCGTCCCGACCCGAAGCTGGCGCGGACGTTTTGCCGATATACAGCTTGCGTCGGGTACGATGAACGTCAGCCTTCCACCGAGCCTTAACGCCGAGCTGGACGCAAGCATCCTGCGCACAGGCAAGATCGACAACACATACGCCGACCTAAAGCCTAAAACGCGCAAAGACACATTTACAGAGAAATTGATCGCCGCAAAATCGGGGATAGGCGGCGTACCGCTGAAATTCACGGTCGGCGACGGCACGCTGAACATTTTTCAATTGAAAAAGCTTGAGTAATTTCGATAACTTGGATTTTGGTTTGTGAAGGTGATAAGTTATTTTTTCTTATCGCCTTTTTTATTTCTTATGACTATTAAATCGGATATTTGGCTGCGGAAGATGGCTGCGGAACACGGAATGATCGACCCGTTTCTGCCTGAATTACTGAGAGAAGTCAATGGCAGCCGCATCATCTCTGCGGGCACCTCGAGCTACGGTTACGATATGCGGCTGGCGGACGACGGGTTTCGCATATTTTCTTCGGTTTACGGCGACGAGATCGATCCCAAAAAGTTCGACGATCAATCTTCGCTGATAGAGCCTCCACTGAGAACCGCCGCCGACGGCGCGAAATATTATCTGTTGCCGCCACATCATTACGGGCTTGGTGTCACCGTCGAGACGTTCAAGATGCCGCGAAACGTGACCGGCATCGCACTCGGCAAATCGACTTACGCACGTGCCGGCCTGCTCGTGAATACCACGCCGCTTGAAGCCGGTTGGACCGGACGGCTCGTGGTTGAGATCGGAAATCTGGCAAATCTCCCACTGCGTGTCTATGTCAACGAAGGCATCGGACAGATACTTTTCTTTGAGTCTGACGAGGATTGCGCCGTGTCATACAGTGACCGCGGCGGCAAATATCATGGTCAGACAGGATTGACATACGCCAAAGTTTGATTAAGTGGCGGAAACCCGCGCGGTAGCAAGGGTGTCGGGTTCGGCCATGTTATTAGCTTCCCAGGAGACACACTCCCTACCGGTCGTGTTTCCGCCTCTACTGATGCTCAAAATCGACAACTACATCGGCGGCAAGATGGTCAAGCCCACTTCGGGCGAATACCTTGAAAATTTCAATCCGGCAACGGACGAGGTCTATTCGCTCATTCCCGATTCAGATGACCGTGACGTGCATTTGGCGGTTCAAGCCGCTCAAATGGCCTTTCCCGATTGGTCGAAAACCTCGCCCGAAGAACGATTTGCCGTCCTCATGCGTCTGGTTTCGCTGATTGAACGCGATGCAGATGAACTCGCTATGGCCGAGAGCATCGATAACGGCAAGCCTTTAAGCCTTGCGAAGCTGATGGATATTCCGCGGGCGGCTTCGAACTTCCGGTTTTACGCGACGGCCGCCATGCACACTGCGAACGAATCATACTACACGTCCGGACAGGCGATAAATTACACGCTGCGGCAGCCGCTAGGCGTCGTCGGGTGCATCTCGCCGTGGAATCTGCCGCTTTATTTATTCACTTGGAAGATCGCCCCGGCAATCGCGGTAGGCTGCACGGTCGTCGCCAAGCCGTCTGAGGTGGCGCCGATGACGGCTTACCTGTTAGCAAAACTCTGTTTAGAAGCAGGCTTGCCCGCCGGGGTGTTGAACATCGTCCACGGCCTCGGCCCAAAGGTCGGCTCGGCCATTGTTGCACACAAAGACGTCAAAGCGATCTCATTTACCGGCGGCACAAAAACCGGCGAGGACATCGCCCGCGTTGCCGCGCCGATGTTCAAAAAACTCTCGCTCGAACTCGGCGGCAAAAACCCCAACATAATCTTCGCCGACTGCAACTACGAGGAAATGCTGGCAACCACGATTCGCTCTTCATTCTCAAACCAAGGCGAGATCTGTCTGTGCGGCTCGCGGATATTTATTGAACGCCCTTTATACGAAAGATTCAAAGCGGATTTTGTAAACCGGGTTTCGGCATTAAAAGTAGGCGATCCGCTCGAGGCCGACACAGATGTCGGAGCGATCGTTTCAAAGCAGCATTTCGACAAAATAATGTTCTACATCGAACTCGCGAAAACTGAGGGCGGCACGATCCTCACGGGCGGTCACCCTGGCTCCCCTCCTGTCCGAGGACGGGTGGCAGCCGCCTCGGCTGACGGGGTGGTGGGAGGTTCGCACTTAACGGGCTGGTTCATAGAACCAACCGTCATCGAAGGCCTCGCTCACGATTGCCGAACCAACCAGGAAGAGATCTTCGGCCCCGTCGTGACGATCATGCCATTTGACACCGAGGAAGAAGTCCTCGGCTACGCAAACAGCGTCCGCTACGGCCTGTCCGTAACCGTCTGGACCGAAAACCTTTCCCGTGCTCACCGCGTATCAGCCGCACTTGAATCCGGCATCGTCTGGGTAAACTGCTGGCTCTTACGAGACCTACGCACTCCGTTCGGTGGCATGAAAGACAGCGGCGTCGGGCGTGAAGGCGGATTTAAGGCGCTAAGATTTTTTACTGAAGAAAAGAATGTTTGTATAAAGATAGGGAATCATTGATATGAGATTGTTCTGGACATTGATAGTTTCGTTTGTGTTATTTTCTTCCATATTTGCTCAGGTAAAGCCGCCGACCGAATCGGCGATGGACCGGTTTCTTCGCTATGTGAAGATCGACACGCAGTCGGCTGAGGATCAGCCTGCTCCGCCGAGCACGAAGAAGCAGCTTGATCTCGCTCGTTCGCTGGAGAAAGAGCTGAATGCTCTGGGCGTTCAAGACGTACGTTTAAGCGAGTGGGGCATTGTTTACGGAATGGTTCCGGGAAGTCTCGCTGACAATTCGAAGGTGCCGACGATCGGGTTTATCGCCCATATGGACACATCGCCGGCGGTTTCCGGTGCAAATGTAAACACCATTATTCACAAGAATTACCAGGGCGGCGACATTGTTTTGCCGGGCGACAAGGCCCAGGTGATTACAGTTGCACAGAATCCAGATCTAAAATATCTGATTGGCGACGACATAATCACAGCGGACGGCACGACGCTGCTTGGCTCGGACGACAAATCGGGTATTGCCGAATTGATGACGATGATCGATATTCTCAAACAAAATCCGCAGATCAAGCACGGCAACATCGCGATCGCCTTTACGCCTGACGAAGAGGTAGGCGGCGGCATCGATAAGTTCGATATCAAAGGCTGGGGAGCACAGTTCGCATACACAGTTGACGGCGAGCAACTCGGCGATATCTCTAACGAAACGTGGTCGGCACGCACCGCGACGGTCACATTTCGCGGTAAATCGACGCATCCGGGAACGGCGAAGGGCATTATGGTCAATTCGTCGTATGCAGCGGGTGATTTTCT
>JAYSON010000311.1:0-7043 GCA_043722725.1 Chloracidobacterium sp. | reverse complement strand
ATATGTCTTTTGGACCGAGCGTCATCGGTTTTCAATTATGTATATCGAATATTTCCGGGCCATATCTTCAAATTGGAAAAGCCAATTCTTTGCCGAATTCTGAAGACACTTTCCGGCTTTTCGAGATACTAGCCTATGGTCATCAGCAAAATATCACGAATCCAATAACTATCCAACTAAAACGATTTACTAAACCGCGCCATTTTCATGCTGATAATCGCGAAACTGATAAAAGTCCTTGAAAAAGCATTTGAATGGTGCTATAAGCGATATTAGCTAAAGCGATTTACTAAAACGATTTACTGCATTACGGATTACAGTTTCGTCGTTTTGCTTTCGATCCGGGATAGACTTCGGATGTTCGCCTTAAGTTCTCGGCAACTCGGCGGCTTACAAAATTTACAATCGAATCTTTGGAGGATTTTTATGCGGCAGACCATGCTTACGGTATTTAAATTTATTGGTTGCATCGCCATCTTGACCATTCTGACCCTCACGGCAAGTGCCCAATTTCGTGCGGGCGTTCAAGGAACGGTATCGGACAGTTCGGGGGCCGTTGTGTCCGGAGCAACTGTAACTTTGATAAGTAACGAAACGAAACGGACGCAAACTGTGACGACGAGCGACGACGGATTTTATCGCTTTTCTACGCTTGCACCGGGGTCCTACACGTTAACCGTTGAGCAAACGAACTTCAAAAAACAAGTTATAGAAGATCTGAGCGTGGCGGCGGAAAACGTACAGGGTGTTGATATTGTTCTCACCGCCGGCGGAATTTCCGAAACGGTCACCGTGACCGACGAAACGTCTGCCGCTCTTGAAACTGAAAATGCAAACGTGCAGAAATCGATTACGACCGAAGAAATTCGAAAACTTCCTCAGGTCGGGCGCGACCCATATGAACTGGCGAAGCTCGCACCGGGCATTTTTGCTCCGGGTGCACGCGGCGGCAACGGTAATTCCGTCGGCTTGCCGAACACGACTGGGCCCGGTGGCTCGAATTCTTCGATTGTCCAATCGGAAAATCAGGTTCCGATTAGCGCCAGCGGACAACGCCTTTCGCAAAATAACTTTCAAATTGACGGCATTAGCGTTACCAGTCTGCAGTTCGGAGGCGCGGCGAATATTACACCGAATCAGGAATCGGTTAAGGAAGTTCAAATCATCAGCAGCAGCTTTTCGGCTGAAGATGGACGCAATTCGGGAGCGCAAATCAAAGTTGTTTCTCAAAACGGCACGAATCAATTTCATGGCAGCTCATTCTTTAAATACAACGATCCGAAGTTAAATGCTTTTAATACTTTTCCCGGTAACCGACAGCGGGTCGAAAATCGTTTCAAACAATTCGGCGGCGCAATTGGCGGACCTCTTCCGTTTTTTAATTTTGGAGAAAATAACGGTCCGATATTTCGTTCAGGCAAAGATCGTTCATTTTTCTTTTTCTCATACGAAGGCGTTAAAAACAACACAAGTAACACGTATCAGGCATTTATCGAAACAGCACAGTATCGTCAGCAAGTTATCGCCGCCCGCCCGGGCGGTTTAACGACTCGAGTTTTAAGTAGTCCGGGCGTAGCACCACGTTCAGGCACGATTTTGACCAGAACCTGTTTGGATTTCTTTGGCAATCCTGGAGATGCAGCCAATTTGTGTCGGCAGGTTACAGGTGGTTTGGACCTCGGCTCAATCACAGGTTCGTTGGGAACAATCACCGGACTTATAGGCGGCGGATTTGACGGCGTTCCCGACATTCAATTTGCGAACTTGGCTAATCTTCAACAAAACGGAGGAAATCAGTTCAATTTCCGCACTGATTTTAACCTAACCGACAAGGACCAACTCGCATTCATTGGGTATCTTACAAAGCGCAAAGATAGTTTACTTTCCGACGTTGGAGCGCGAAGCCGCCCGGATGCCGATTTACAAAATAAGCCCCAAACCTACTCGTTAACAGGTACCTATATTCGCAATATTGCCGCAACGGTTCTTAATGAATTTCGCCTGAACTTCGTACAGTTCAAGCAAAATCAGATCGATGATTCGAGCAATACGAATTTTGGCATTCCCCGCATCGAGATTGAGGGGCCAGGCTTTAACGGAAACCGCCTTCGGTTCGGTGCGGCGCGCGGCGATACGACTCCGGCAATTTTCAACCAAAAAACCTTTGAAATTCGCGACACCTTGACGCAGGTTCTCGGCAATCACGCCTTAAAATATGGAGTCGAGTATCGCCGCGAAGTCAGTGATAATGATTTGAGCGGCAACGCACGTCCTCTGTTTACCTTTCCGGGCTTATTCAATTTCGCGAATGACGCCGCGGTTTTTGAGGAAATTGACGTTGACCCGCGGACGGGTAGGCAAGCAGATGCTCGGCGTAATTTTCGCAATAATATATATGGGATTTTTGTGCAGGACGATTGGAAAGTTCGCCCGAATTTAACCCTTAATCTAGGTTTGCGATACGAATATTATGCCCCTGTAAAAGAAGGCAACGGCCGTTTATCGGCCTTAGTATTAGGACAGGGCCAGCGAGCCCTGCTCGACGCGAGACTCCAAATCGTCGATTCGTTGACCGACCCGGACAAAAACAATTTTGCTCCCCGGATTGGTTTCGCTTACAGCCCGAAATTTGCTAGTTTCCTAGACCAAAAAGCTGTTATTCGCGGCGGTTTTGGAATCTTCTACAACCGCACGCCCAACGTGCTATTGACCAACACACGACTTAATCCTCCTTTTTTCGCTCGACGCGGTATATGTTGCTTTAGCGGTGACGGAGTGCAGTATGCTCTGGGTTCGAGCAATTCTCCGTTTAGCTTTCCTCCAAATACTAGGTTGATACAGGGCATCGACCCGTCGTCGGGTTCGGTACTTAACGGTAACGCCGAAGTTTGGGGTAGCGACCGCAATTTGAAGAATGCGGAAGTCTATAAATACTCTCTTGGATTACAATATCAACTGCCGTATCAAATAATCGCCGGAGTCGAATACGAAGGTAGTCAAAGCCGCAATCTGGCACGTCTAATAAATCTCAACTTTTTCTATCCGCCACGTTTCTCTACTAACTCGACGAATGGAGGTTTTAACCCAGTTTTTTACGTCCGATCGGATGTTAATGCTAGCTACAATGGAATGAACGCCCACGCCGAACGCCGTTTTGCTCAGGGCTTTCAAGTCTCCGTGAATTACCGCTTTGCCAAGAGCCTCGACCAGTTGTCATATGAAGGTCCCGGGTTTATAACCAACCAAACGTATCCGCTTGACCAGCGACAGGAAAAAGGACCTTCGGATTTCGACGTGCGCCACAGTTTTGTGGTGGCGGGTATTTACGAGCTTCCGTTTTTCCGCGACAATAAAAAAGGTTGGCTTTATAAGCTTCTCGGCGGCTTTGAAATCAATGGCATCGTGACGAGACACACGGGCTATCCGTTTACCGTATTTCAGGGCGCGGGACTAAGAACCCCGAGTGGCGAATTCTTTGGGCCGATTCGTCCGACCGGTTATAACGGAAGGCAGCCAATTGCCAACACAAACGATAATTTTTTGTCCCCGGGCGGAATTTTCCCCGGCGGTGGCAACCAATATTTCAGTGGCACGATTCGCAACGATTCTTCAGGTAGACCGAATTTTGAACTGAATCCGCCGGGTGTCGGGCGCAATGCGTTTCGCGGTCCGAAATATTTTAATGTTGATATGAGTCTCGCCAAAAGATTTGGTTTGCCGAGTCTCGGCGTGTTGGGCGAAGCGGCTAATATCGAACTTCGCGTCAACGCCTTCAACATCTTCAACGATCTAAATCTGGCACCGTTTAATTTTGCCGATGGCAATCTTTTCTTCACGAGCGGTAATTTTGGTCAGGCGACCACCGGGCTCGCCGGGCGCGTGGTCGAACTTCAAGCGAGATTTCGATTCTAAAAGTTTTGTCTGCTAAATTAATTGGGCAAGGAAGTCCTTGCCCTTATTTATTCTGGAGAGCCAATGAAAACTTCGGCTAAACCTTTTCTAGGCTTTTTTTTAGCACATCTTTTTTTTATCCATATCGCCTTCGTTCCCGCCCAACCGAAGGTGCGCCCAACTGCAAAACAAGCAGAAGTCGAGAGAAAGATTAATGCTTTAGTGGCGAAAATGACTTTGGCTGAAAAGCTTGGGCAGCTCCAGCAGCTTGACGGCGAAGCGAATGGCAAGTTCCGGCCGGAACATCGTGCAATGGCCCGAAAAGGCTTGCTCGGCTCGACCTTGAATGTGCGTGGAGCTGCGATGACCAATGAATTGCAGCGTGCGGCTCTCGAATCGCGTTTGAAAATACCGATCCTGCTCGGTTTTGACGTAATTCACGGTTATCGCACTATCTTTCCGGTTCCGCTTGGCGAATCGGCTAGCTGGGACTTGGCCCTGATGGAAAAAACCGCGTCGATCGCCGCCGCCGAATCACGTGCCGCAGGAGTCCATTGGACGTTTGCTCCGATGGTTGATATTGCACGCGATGCGCGTTGGGGCCGCGTTATCGAAGGTGCGGGCGAAGATACATTTCTCGGTTCGCAGATCGCTTTTGCCCGTGTCCGTGGTTTTCAAGGAACGGATTACAGCCGGCCGGACCGGATTATGGCGACGGCCAAACACTGGGTCGGTTACGGGGCGGCAGAAGCCGGGCGCGATTACAACACGACCAATCTTTCCGAACGCTCATTGCGGGAGATCTATTTCCCGCCATTCAAGGCCGCGATCGATGCTGGAATCGGATCGTTTATGACCTCGTTCAACGATCTTGACGGCGTTCCGGCGACGGCTAACCCATTTGTTCTGCGAGATGTGCTGCGTAAAGAATGGAAATTCGATGGTCTCGTCGTCAGCGATTATACCGCCGTGATGGAATTGATGTTTCATGGCCTCGCAAAGGACGAAGCCGCCGCCGCGATGTACGCCTTGAATGCCGGCACCGATATGGAGATGGTCTCGCGTTTATATAACAAATACGGCGAGGATCTGATAAAGGAGAAAAAGGTTTCGATAGCGACGATCGACGGCGCCGTTCGAAACGTCCTTCGTGTTAAATTCCGTCTCGGATTATTTGACCGGCCATTTGCCGACGAAAGCCGCGAAAAAGCCGAGGTCTTCAAACAGACAAACCGCGATGCAGCAAAACTCGCCGCCGAAAAGTCGTTCGTGCTGCTAAAAAACGATAACGAGACTTTGCCGATCAAGAAAAATACTAAAGAGATCGCCGTTATCGGGGCGCTTGCCGACAGCAAGCCCGACATGAACGGCAGTTGGTCGGGCGACGGACAGCCGACCGATCCGGTCACTGTCTTGCAGGCCCTAAAACAGAAATATCCGCAAACACGCATTCGATTCGAGGCCGGATGCGATGTGAAATGCGACACCGACGCGGGATTTGCAAAAGCGGTTGACGCCGCGAAAGACGCGGATTTTACGATTGTTGTGGTTGGCGAATCCGCCGATATGAGCGGCGAAGCATCTTCACGCAGCAGCATTGATCTTCCGGGAAAGCAATTGGATCTTGTAAAAGCAATCCACGCCGCGGGCAAGCCATACGCCATTGTTTTGATGAACGGCCGCCCATTGACTATCAATTGGCTGGCGGATAATTCACCGGCGATTCTCGAAACCTGGTTTGCGGGAACCGAAGCCGGAAACGCCATTGTCGATACTCTTTTCGGCGACGCAAATCCGGGCGGCAAACTACCTATTACGTTTCCCCGCTCGGTCGGCCAAATCCCGCTCTACTACAATCATAAAAACACCGGCAGGCCTTTCAAGGCAAGCGAAAAATATTCGTCAAAGTATACTGATATCGCTAACACGCCGCTCTATCCTTTCGGTTACGGCCTTAGCTACACAAAGTTTTCGCTCGACAATCTGAAACTCGACAAGCTGGAGATCAAGCCAACGGAGAGCGTCAAAGTGAGTGTCGATGTCAGCAACACGGGCAAAATTTCGGGTGACGAGGTTGTGCAACTGTACATAAATGATGTTGCCGCCAGTGTGACACGCCCGATCAAAGAACTGCGCGGTTTCAAACGCATTACGCTTAAAGCCGGTGAGAAGCAGACGGTTGAATTTGTGCTCTCGCGAGAACACTTGGAGTTTCTAGGACGCGATTTAAAACCGGTGCTTGAGCCGGGCGAGTTTCAGGTCTTCGTTGGAACCAGCAGCGATAACGGCCTGCAAAGCACGTTTGAAGTCGTAACCGCATATTCACCTGCAAAATCCAAAGCAGCTGCTCAAGATACCGGCCCGATCGAGCCGGCACCGGCTGCACCGATCCCAGCTGCCGCCGTTTCGCCTCAGGACGATGCCTTCCTCGAAGACATGCAGCGAAGGAGCTTTCAGTATTTTTGGGACCACACAAACCCGGCCAACGGTCTGACCCTCGACCGTGCCTCAACCGACGGAAAGCCAAAGCCGAGAGACCATCATGCCTATAATATTGCAAGTACTGCCGCGTCCGGCTTTGCATTAAGCGGCTATTGTGTCGCGGCGGATCGCCGATGGGAGCCGAAGGCGGATGTCGTTAAACGGACAAAAAATGCGCTCGAGTTTTTTGCTAACCGTGCCTTTAACAAGAACGGTTGGTTTTATCACTGGATGGATTACGAAACCGGAGACCGCCGGTGGAACAGTGAGATCTCGTCGATTGACACCGCCCTGCTCCTGGGCGGTGTTTTGACGGTAAGAAACTGCTTTAGCGACGACAAAGACATCGTCCGGCTCGCCGATCAGATCTATCGCCGGGTTGATTTCAACTGGATGCTCAACGGTGATCCGTACCTGCTATCGCACGGCTGGCGGCCCGAATCGGGTTGGATTCCTAATCGCTGGAATGATTATAGCGAGCAGATGATTCTTTACCTTTTGGCGATCGGTTCGCCGACGCACCCGATCCCTGCCGGGTCATGGAATGCGCTAAACAGGGATTGGCGCGAATATGGCGGTTTCCGATATATCGCCGCGGTTTCGCCGCTTTTCATTCACCAGTTTTCGCATGCTTGGGTTGATTTTCGCAATCGCCGCGAGAAGCGTCCGCC
>JAYSON010000310.1:0-6975 GCA_043722725.1 Chloracidobacterium sp. | reverse complement strand
TTCGCCTTCGCGAGGTGTTAACTCGATCAACGAGTTGTCAGTACCGGGCGCGATAGCGACTGGGTTCCGCTCCGTATACGCTAAGAACCCAGTCGCTATCGCTTCCGGTTCTGACCCGTGCGCGTGAAACTTTATCTGCGATTCGACGGCGGATTGGTCGGACGGGAAGGAGCCTTTTTCGATGACGATCTTATGACGTGCGGCGGTCGACCGGTAAAACGACACCATCAGCAAATGCAAATTCACTGTCAGGGCATTCATCACGACTGTTTCAATGGGTTTTGCTCCAATAATGCGGGCCATTTGGCCAGTGAGCAACTCATGGTAGGAAAGCCATGGGCTTTTAGCGTTCAAATGCCCTTCGACACCCAGGGTTTCCCAATCCTTCAATTCCTGTTCGATATACCCGCGAACGGTTTTCGGCATCAACCCAAGGGAATTGCCAGTCAAATAAATTGACTGCAAACCGTCAGAAGATTTAGGGAAATGGAATTGGTCACGGAAATTTTTCAGCGGATCCCGGTCATCGAGATATGTCCAGTGTTGAGCGATTTCTTCTTCAAAGGTTTCCGGCGGAAAAATTGGCCACTCGTAGAATGAGGCTAATTCTTTCTCACTCATCGGCTCAATATCATCCAAGTACTCTCCGGATTTATTCGTTCTTGCTTTCGGGTCCGACTTTTCCATAAATACACATCTAGATTAATTGATTGCGATATTCATCCAAACATTGACTTTTGAATTCCCAGCCATTTCAATGCCGTGCCGTGGAGCAGCAACGATTTCACCAGTTGATCGTAATGCGATTCGTCTATCATTTTTCCGGGTTCAAGTTCGCCTAGCGGGAATGGATAGTCCGTACCAAGTGCAACTCGATCCGCTCCGACAAGATTGATCAGATAGTCAAGTGTTGCAGCGTCATGGACGAGCGAGTCGAAATACATGTTGTTCAGATATTTTCGCGGGCTGTGCGGGTTGTCGACCGCGCACAAATCGGGCCGGACGTTGAAACCGTGGTCGATGCGGCCCAGGGTCGCGGGAAAGGAGCCGCCGCCGTGGACGAAGCAGATGCGAAGATTCGGCAGGCGTTCGAGCGTGCCGGAAAAGATTAGAGAGCAGATGGCCCGCGACACTTCGGCCGGCATTCCGACCAGCCACGGCAGCCAATACTTCTGCATATCGGCTTCGCCCATCATCTCCCACGGATGAACGAAGACGGCCATTTCAAGCTCTTCACAAGCCTTGAAAAATTCGAAAAACTGCGGTTCGCCGAGATTTAATTGATTTACATTTGTCCCAATCTGCACGCCAACGAGCCCGATCTTTTTACAGCGTTCCAGTTCTTTGATGGCATGTTCCGTGTCCTGCATCGGAACGGTTCCAAGCCCGATGAACCGTAGCGGGAATTCGCTCACCGTCTCGGCAATGTGATCGTTGAGAAATCTAGAAATTTCAACACCGTCGGTCGGTTTTGCCCAATAGCTGAACATCACTGGCACCGTCGAAAGTACTTGAACGTCTACGCCCGAAACGTCGCATTCTTCGATACGCTTTTGCGCGCTCCAGCAGTTTTCGTCAACATCGCGAAACGCCACGCCGTCATCGCGGAGCACTCGGGCACAGCACGGCTTATAATGATCGAGCGTGATAAAGCCGCCGTAGCCGAATTTGTCCTTCCAGTTTGGAATTTCCTTTGGAAGAATGTGCGTATGGATGTCGATCTTTAACATTGGAGATCAGAGAGACGGGGCTGATGCTCAATCCGGTTGGCTATTCGAAAGCTTCTTCTGAGCGCGTTCTGCTCCTCGTTTGGCCCTAAGTTCCTCGGCTTCTTCTTTGGTAAGGAACTTTGCCTTCGTCAAAGCAAGACATAGTTCGCGCAGACGGTCAACCGTTTTTAATCGTCTTAGAATCGCCTGTTCGGACATGTCAACCTTCTTCATTTTCCAATCTATGGATATCGGCAATATCCTGCGGCCGGCCCGCAAGTGTTTTCATTTTTATAAGACCATCTCGCGACACGACCGTCAATTGCTTGCCGGCAAAATCAACCTGTTCCTTTGCAGCCCACACGTCCTCGACATAAGGCGTCACTAGAAGCAGATCCAGCGAAAGAACCTCTCCTTCATCGTCGATTTTCGATATTCGTCGAATCTCAACGGCTCTTTCCTTAAATGAAATATCGAGGCCGCGTATATCATAACCGTGCTGTTTGCCAACTTCGTAAGCCAGTTCTAAAGACTCAGGCCGGATAAGGACGTCAATATCAAGCGTCGCACGGGCGAACCCATGAACGGCCATCGCCAATCCACCGCAAACAGCATATTCGATCCTGTTTCGCTCCAACGTAGAGACCAACTGACTAAGTTCATCTAAAAGTGTCGCCATTATGCTTTTTACTCTTTTCCGAATCCAAAATTTTCTTTGTCACAATGACCGTCGCCCTTTTTCAGAAAAATCTTTAGCGGTTTTATCGCTCCATTCTTCGTAATTACAACGCATTCTGAGCTGAATAAGACTTCTACTTGAACGTCAGAAATACGTTTCCAAATTTCTGCCTCAATCAAATAGCTAGTTTCGTCGTAGGCATAAAACGAAAAACTTCCTTGTGAATTTGTTTCTGTTAAAACATAACCGCCTGAACTTGATTTTTGCCCGTCATTTTCTCTTTTTATTTGAACTGAAATTTTGATATTTGAAGCGGGAAGACCGTCAGGCATCAAAACCTGTCCTGTTAGATTGCGTTTCTTCAAACTCATCAAAAACATATTTTTGTCTTTCAAAACTTCGGCCTTGCCAAGTTTAATAATTTCTCCTTTTACTTTGTTTTTTACGTTTGGGAAATACATTAGCGAAAAAGCAGCATTTTTTGAAGTTGGGTCAAGATACCAATCTTTTGTCCCAACTTTGATGAAATAATTTCCAGGTGTTAAGCCCTTAAATCTATAGTTTCCCTGGTAGTCGGTTTCTGTCATGCCAGTATTAAATTCTTCACCTTTATCGTCAAGATTGTAAAGATTTACATCAATCGAGCTGACAGGCGATCCATTTTCATCGACAATTTTTCCGCTGATGATGCCATTTATGGAAACTGAAAAATCCGCGAGTGCTCCATTATCGTTCGAGATGTTCACATATCTGACCGATTTCGCCCAATCAAAATCGTTTGCGTCGCCGTAAGTAGTCAAACTTTCGGGCAAACTCAAAAAGACTTTATACCTACCGGCTTTCAAATTTCCCAACTTGTAAAAACCATCGCCTTCAATTTGTACTTCGTGCTTTCCTCCGTCTTCACCTTCAATAAAAATCTTGTCTACTCCGTCTGGTTTTTGAGAATTGCCTTCATTGTCAAAAAATGCAGTAACCTTACCCAAAATAAAGCCTCCTTTATTCCCGGACTTCTTTTGCATTCGAAAATACTCAATGTACTGTTTTTGTTTATGTATATTTTCGTAACTGTAAGAACAACCGATGACATTGAATTTATTCGTTTTTTCGTCCTTTGAAACTAGAAATAGATATTCTTTCCCTTCATATCTACGACTATTGCAATTGTAAAAACTGTCGTAAATTTCTACAGAAGTTTGAGTTTCCATTCCGCGAAAACTTTCGGTTAACTGAATTTGGTATTTGCTTTCTTTATCGTCTTTGGTGTGTTTTGTGATTTTCCCGACAAAAATATATTTGACATTTTTGTAAGTCCATTCTGGAGCAAACGACATACAACTGCATTGAGAAAAACTCTTGATGCTGATGAAAAGAATTGAAAGAGCAATCAAAAAAAACAATGTAAAATTTGATTTCATAAAATCTTCTGAACCAATCAACTTACAACTGGCGGCGGTTCCATCACCGAGCCGCATTTTTTGCACGTCCGCAGATTCTCGTCACCGTAAAATTTTGTGAATACGCCCTGGAACTGCGTCGTAATATCTTCGAGTTGGAAATATTCTTCGTAGAGTTTGGCATTGCAGTTTTCGCAGAACCAGAGCAAGCCGTCGAGTTCGCCATCGCGGCGTTTGCTTTCGATGACCAGACCGATGGTATTTGCTCCGCGGATCGGATTATGGGGGACACGCGGCGGGAGAAGGAACATTTCGCCTTCGCGGATTGGTACATTGACCGCTTTGCCGTCTTCCTGAATTTTGACCGTGATATCGCCTTCGAGCTGATAGAAAAACTCTTCACCTTCGTCCCAATGATAGTCCTTTCGCGAATTCGGGCCGCCGACAACCATAACGATAAAATCGCCGTCGTCATAAACGCACTGATTTCCCACAGGCGGCTTAAGAAGATGCCGATGCTCGTCAATCCATTGTTTAAAGTGGAAGGGTTTTCTAATCGACATAACGGGCTTCCTGAGATAACTGAAAAGTAATAACTGAAAACTGATAACATCGGAATATTATCAGTTATAATCTATCAGTTCTAAGTTATCTCGACGGTTAAGATGATCTAATTTAAAATTCCGCCAATGTTTTCACCGTTCGCCAATTTCGGGCCGTTGCCGCCACTTTCAGTTTCTTATCAACAAAACCTTTGCCTAGAAGGCTGTCTACAATGCTTATCCGCAGAAGGTAATAGATCGTACGGCCGTTGACAGCTATCATCTCGAGATCGCTGTTCTTTTCGAGAAGTAACAGCGTATTCTCTAGCGAAAGTTCCTGTTCGAGAAAGAATACGTGCAGGTCCTTGTTCTTTTCAAATTGTCCGTCATATGGATTATTTGCGATTATCTCCCCGATCTCGGCCATCGACCGGACTATTACAGAAATTTCGAACCCAAAATCTTTCTTGATCGCGTCGTGGACCTTTTTCGCCAGTTTGCCGTCGTTAGTCTTTGCGGTTTCGAAGATCAGATTGCCGCTGTTTATATAGCTTTTTACATTTTCAAATCCAAGTGATGAAAATGTCGCCCGGAGCGTTTCCATTTTTATCATATGCTTGCCGCCGACATTTATGCCGCGGAGCAGGGCGACGTATTTCATATCTAGTCTAGGCGAGCGACGCCATATCGATCACAAACCTGTACCGGACATCTGAGCGCATTGTCCGGTCGTATGCCTCTGCGATCTGAGTTATCGGAATTACTTCGACGTCAGCGGTGATATTGTGTTCGGCACAATAGTCGAGCATTTCTTGTGTTTCACTGATACCTCCGATGCTGGAGCCCGCGAGGGTGCGGTTATTGGAAATAAGCGAAAATGCCGGAATCGACGCCGGAACAGGCGGGGCTCCCACGAGAACCATCGCGCCGTTCAGCCGTAGCAGGCCGAGGTACATATTCAGATCGTGCGGAGCCGAAACCGTATCCACGATGAAATCGAAGCTGGCCGCAAGCGGTTTCATAGCTTCCGGATCGCGCGTGACGACAAAGCTATTCGCTCCTAATTTACGCGCGTCTTCATCCTTGCCCGGCGATGTGCTGAAAACCGTGACATCGGCTCCCATCGACGCAGCGAGCTTTACGCCCATGTGTCCAAGCCCGCCGAGTCCGACAATCCCGACCTTTTGACCGGCCCGAACGTCAAATCGTCTCAGCGGCGAATACGTTGTGATGCCCGCGCATAGCAACGGAGCTACTCCGGCGAGATTCTCACTCGCGTTTACCTTGAGCGCGTAATTTTCGCCAACGACGATTCGTTTTGAATAACCGCCGAAGGTAGGCGTTTTCTTATCCATCTCCGTACCGTTATAGGTCTGCGAGCAATGCACGATACAAAACTGTTCGAATCCCTGCATGCAGCTCGCACACGTACCGCACGAATCGACAAAGCAGCCGACGCCACCGATGTCGCCGACCTTAAATTTACTTACAGTGCTGCCAATTTCCGCGACACGGCCGACGATCTCGTGGCCCGGCACCATCGGGTAAATCGAATTTCCCCATTCGCCCTTTGCCTGGTGAATGTCCGAATGGCAAACACCGCAGTATTGTATATCGATCAAAATATCTTTCGACCCGAGATCGCGGCGTTCAAAGCTGAACGGTTCGAATACGGCCTCAGGCCCCTGTGTTGCATAACCCCTTGTTTCAATCATCTATTTCTCCTATTTATTATTCAATTGTTGCAATAACCTTTAATTCGATCGCAATCGGTGTCGGCAGTTTATTGACCTCGACCGTCGTCCGGCACGGCTGACTGTCCGCGAAATATTCGGCGTAAATACGATTATACACGGCAAAATCGTCCTTCATATTTGTAAGAAATACGGTCACATCGACGATTTGGTTCCAGGACGTACCCGCGTCTTCGACTATATACCGCACATTCTTAAAAACAGAACGGCACTGCGTTTCGATATCGTACGAGACTATCTCACCTGCATCGTTAAGCTCGACACCGGGAATTTTCTTCGTTCCTCGCTCACGCGGCCCGACGCCAGATAGAAAGAGCAAGTTCCCGACCCGTCGAGCGTGCGGATATAGGCCGACCGGTTCGGGCGCTTTCGAAGAGTTGATAAAGTCGTCGTTCACTTACGCTTCTCCGCCCAGATCTGAACTAGATTCACGAGCGTTTCGGTCGATTTTTCCAGGCCTTTTCGCGAGTTGAATTCGAGCTTGCCGTGGAAATTATGGCCGCCGGTAAATAGGTTCGGCGTCGGGAGACCTCTCGCGGTAAGATTTGAACCATCGGTGCCGCCACGTATAGGCCGGAGTTGGGACGGCACACCGGCGCGTTTTGCGGCCTCGATCGCGTAATCGGTTAGCTGCGGGTAATCCTTAAGCACCTCTTTCATGTTGAGATAGCCGAGTTTGCTATCATATTCGATCTTGGTATCCGGAAATTTGATCTGTGTAGCGTCGACCATTTGCTTGAGCATCGCTTCTTTTGCACTGATACCGCTGAGATCGAAATCTCGCAGCAAGATCTTGACCGTCGAGGTCTCGACATCGAGTACACCGACGTAGGGGTGTACAAATCCGACGCGTCCCTCGGTCGTCTCGGGCAGCATATTTGGCGGAAAACGGCC
>JAYSON010000309.1:0-17598 GCA_043722725.1 Chloracidobacterium sp. | reverse complement strand
AGTATGCGAAACTGGTTTCTTCGAGCAGTATCGGGGCGATCACGGATGGAGCATAGAAAGCAAGCCGTCCCATGTACAGATTATAAGGAAACGCTGTTTGATGACAGTTTCAAGTATTTCTTGTAAATTACGGCCTGGCGTCGTAAGCTTATGATAAAAGTACTCACTTCGTTCCTGCGAGCCAAACCGTCGGGGCCGAGAAGTAACACGCTAAAACAAAAAAATAGAACAGCTTCCCGCACCATGAAAACCTTATTTTTGGTCGTTTTGTGCCAATTCGCTAACAATCTCGCGTTCTTCAACATAAAAAAGCGTAGCGGTAAGCTTTTTAGCAGGCTGGTGTACGGATTCTTTCTAATTCTTTGCTTGACCGCCTCCTCGAACGCCGCAACCTTAATTGTTACGAAAACGGCCGATACTAACGATGGTGTTTGCGACGCCGATTGTAGCCTACGTGAAGCCGTCGTTGTGGCAAATGCGGCCGTAATGGACGATATGATCACGTTTGATCCGGCAGTGTTCATGTCGGCTCAAGTTATCGTACTAACCAACGGCGAGCTGATTTTTGATAACGCAGGAAAGCTGGTTGTAAATGGGCCGGGCGCGAATCTGCTTACATTGTCCGGCAATAACGCGAGTCGAGTTTTCACGAACAACGGAGCGGACGCGATTGTTCGTGGATTAACGGTTTCAGGAGGCAACGGACAGGGCAACAACCCGGGGATGGGAGGCGGCATATTTAGCCCTTTCGGCGGAATTTTGACGCTAGAAAACGTCACCGTTCGCAACAATGTGGCAAATCAGGGCGGCGGAATATTCCACACCCAGAATAGCCCCGTAATACTGCGCAACTGCGATCTATATAACAATCAATCACCGTTTGGCGGAACCGCAATCACCAGTCGCAGCGAGCTGACAGTAGAGAATTCGCACATAGCGGGTAATGGAGTTGTCGGTCAAGGATCTCCGGCAGTCCTGATCGTCAACACGATAGCTGAGTTCACGAATTCAACGATCGAAAATAATATCGGTGGAGGTTTTAACGTCGAGGGCAGCACCTTAGATCTGCGTCAATCTTCTGTATTTGGGAACACGACAGAGTTCGCGGGTGGTGGAATACGGCTCGGAAGCGCTCAAACCGTGGTTAATATTGTCAATTCCACGATCAGCGGTAATACCACTGAGGGATACGGCGGCGGAATTTATCTATTTTCGCCCAGTTCAACTGTCAATTTGGTTCATTCGACTATTACGCAGAATACAGCGAATATTGACGGTAATGGTACGGGCTATGGCGGTGGCCTTAATAATGCCTTTGGTGGAACCGTCAATTCTTTTAACAGCATCATCGCTGACAACATTGACCGTTCAGGCAATGCTCCGGACTTTGCGGGAACGATTATTTCTCAAGGACATAATTTAATTAGGAGGACGTTTGGTTTAACCATTAGTGGAAACACGACCGGAAACATTCTCGATCAGGATCCGAAATTACTTCCTCTCGGCGATTATGGAGGTCCGACGAAAACCCATGCATTCCAGCCGGGTAGTCCAGCAATTGATGCTGCAGATCCCGGAAATTTTCTAGCGACCGACCAACGTGGTGTCTCCCGCCCTCAGAATGGAGATCAGAACGGAACCACTCTCCCTGATATCGGCTCTTTCGAAAACAGCCTAATTATCTACGAGGTAACAAAAGCAACCGACTCTGACGACGGAATGTGCGATGCAGACTGCTCCCTTCGAGAAGCAATTCGCGTCGCCGCCGCAAATTCGTCCCTTAGTGAGACTAAGATAGTTTTTTCTCCATCTTCGTTCGCGGTCCCTCAAACCATTGATCTGTCACTCGGAGAGATAAGGATAAGTCGCCCTGGCATAATATCGATAGACGGTCCCGGGGCGGATTTGCTAACCGTCAGCGGCAGTAATACAAGCCGAGTTTTCTTCATCGCGGCTGGTACAACTTTAACTATTCGGGGCGTAACGGTTAGCAGGGGAAACGGCTCAGGCTCTTTACCCTCTTCGGGTGGCGGAATATTTATCGATGGCGCAACAGTAATAATAACGGAATCGGTCGTCTCCGCCAACACGGCCAGTTTTGCCGGCGGCGGCATTTATAATAATTTTGGCAGATTTTACATTGTTAGCAGCCGTGTGGCCAACAATAGGGCCGTAAATGCCGGAGGCGGCGTAAGAAATGACTTGAATTCCATCACGAACATCGTGAATTCAATTTTTGAAGGAAACACCTCCGGACTAGGCGGTGGTTTTCAGAATTTCGGCGGTACTTTGGCTATTAGTGGTTCGACTTTTAGAGGTAATTCCGCAAATTCGGGCGGCGGAGTTCAGAACCTGGATAATGGCAGACTGGACATCCAAAATTCAACCTTTACCGGAAATACGGCTAGCGTCGAAGGTGGCGGCATTCACAGTATCGGATATCTTTCAATAATGTCATCCGGCATAACCGGCAATACCGTTGGGATGACAGGCCGCGGTGGAGGTATCTCCGTTGAATCCTCCGCATTTTTGAACAAGGTAAAGATTTTGAACAACAAAGCCGGAGCGGCCGGCGGCGGGATTTATAATGCGGCAGAAACAACAATCGATTTTGCGACATTTGCCGACAACTCGTCGGACGGTGACGGTGGTGGCATCTTTAACACGGCGCTACTTACTATCAGATCGTCAAGTGTTTATCGAAATTCGGCGATCCAGAACGGCGGCGGAATGAGTACCAGCGGTCCGCTAACATTTGCGACATCGACTTTAAGCGGCAATACGGCCGGTTCAGCAGGCGGCGGCTTTTTCAGCATGTCAACTGGTTACAGCTACGTCATTGGATCAACCGTAGTGAATAATCGAGCCAACACAGGCGGGGGTGTCAGAAACAGTCTTAATCTCGTGGCTCGGAACAGTATATTCGCTAATAACCGGCAAACCGATGGAACTGACTCCGACTTTCTCGGCGTGATGACCTCGCAGGGCTACAATTTGATAAAAAACGCGAGCGGCACAACTATAACGCAGAACATGACCGGCATTATTACCGGATTAGATCCTAACCTTGGACCTCTTAAGAACAATGGGGGCATAACATTTACGCATGGATTGCGAGCCGGCAGTCCCGCTCTGGATGCGGCAAGTACGTCGCAAGTTGATTTATATGATCAGCGCGGTTTCTCGCGCTCCGTCGACGGAAATGGAGATGGTTTCGCCCGGGTTGATATTGGATCGTTCGAACGACGGAACTACGACAATGTTGAGACTTCCTTATTTGACTACGATGGCGACGGGCGTGCCGATCTTTCGGTGCGGCGGCCGTCGGATAATATTTGGTATTTGCTACGAGGAACGGCTGGCTACACGGCAATGGAGTTTGGCGTGGCGGGCGATCTTGTAGCTCCGGCGGATTATGATGGGGATGGGAGGACGGACGTGGCGGTGTTCAGGCCTTCGAATGGGACTTGGTACATCTTTAATTCGGCTTCGCAAAGTTTTCAAACTTTCAGTTGGGGTGCGAATGGAGACTTGCCGGTTCCGGCGGATCATGATGGTGACGGGAAGGCCGATCTTGTCGTGTTCAGGCCGTCAACGAATACGTGGTACACGAGGTTCGCTAACGGAACGTTCTCGACGACGGTGTTCGGCGTTGCGGGTGACAAGCCGGTGGTCGGCGATTTTGACGGTGACGGGAAGGCTGACATCGCTTTGTTCAGGCCTTCGGACAACAACTGGTACATACTGAAAACCGGCGTCGGTTTCTTTATCCAGACTTGGGGCGAGGCCGGAGATATTCCTGTCCCGGCGGATTACGATGGCGACGGGAAGACGGATGTAGCAGTATTCAGGCCATCGACCGGGCAGTGGTTCAGGATCAGGAGCACAGCCGGATTTGATGTCGTGAATTGGGGTGCGAATGGTGATAAGCCGATCCCGGCGGACTACGACGGCGACGGTAAATCGGATGTCGCTGTGTTCAGGCCATCTAATGCGACGTGGTATATCGTTGGGTCGACGTCGGGCCAGTTGATTCAGACGTATGGTGCGGCTGGCGATGTGCCGACGGAGGGCGCTTTTATTTACTAAGAGCTTTTAAGATAGATAGCCGCGAGAAGGCACAAGAGGTACAAAAGAAATAATTATTTTGAGCCTTTTGTGCTTTTTAGCGGCTATCTCTTCTTGGGCAGTGAGAACCACCCCGTCCGCCCAAAGCGGCGGGCCACCCCTCCTTCGTAAGGAGGGGAGCTAAGACTGCCACCCCGTCCGAAGCGGCCACCCCTCCTAAACAAGGAGGGGAGCTAAGAACTACCACCCCGTCCGAAGCGGCCACCCCTCCTAAACAAGGAGGGGAGCTGAGAACTGCCACCCCGTCGGCGACCACCCCGTCTGCCGAAGCGGCAGCCACCCCTCCTCAAACCAGGAGGGGAGTTAAGAGCCGCCCCTCCTAAACAAGGAGGGGAGTTTTAAGGAACCCGTCGCTACCGCTCCCGGTTCTGACAAGAACCCTGGTCGATATCGCTTCCGGTACTGACAAAACGCACGCCCGGAAAAATTCTTCCGCTATGTATGGTTGCCTATTGACAGACGCGCTATAGATAACCTAATTTTCAACTATCCAGAATTGTGTGGGATCGCATCGGACGGTTCCCATTTTGCGGACGGAATTGTGATCCGGGTGTTCGGGTTGGTAAACAGCCGGGCTTTCGAGAGCAAATTCCTGCCATTTTCGATTTGCGGCGACTACTTGTTTAGGTGCGTTCGCGCTTACCGGATCGGATTTTACGAAAATACAGACGTTTTGTTGAGGAGACTGAATAGATGAAAGCACAAGGAAAGTTCCATTCGATTTTTGCGGCGGCAACGATTTTCGCGGCATTTTTGGCGATATGCGTATTGCCCTGGACGGCCAACGGCGGGCAAGCCTTCTATTCTTCCGGATACAAAGCGGATACTCAGATGTGGCCCGGCATCGGTGGAACCGGTTTTTCGTACGGCAATCCGAGCGGCCGAGCGGTCGTTGGCGCGCCTAATCCTGCGATGCTGACGATAAACGGGAACGGAGAGCTGCCGACGCTTTCGATCAACGACGTGACCCAGGCGGAAGGCAACGGCCCGAACTCAATGACCTTTTTGGTGACGTTGGACGTTGCCTCGGATCAAACCGTGACCGTCAATTTTGCGACAACTAACGGCACGGCCTCGGCCCCGTCGGATTTTACGCCGATCGTCCTTGACATACTCACGTTCGATCCGGGCGAAACCGCAAAGTCGATCGTTGTGGACATCAATGGTGATCTCGATATCGAATCCGACGAAACGTTCTTTGTGAACCTGAGCGGCGCGACAAATGCGACGATCCTGGACAATCAGGGTATCGGCACGCTCACGAACGACGATGCCGCAGCCGCCGGCATGATCCAGTTCAGCTCTCCGGCATATTCGGTAAATGAGAACGGGACGACGGCGACGATCACGGTAAGCCGGACCTCGGGGATTGCGGGAGCGGTAACGGTCGCTTATGCAACCTCGAACGGCACGGCAACGGCCGGGCAAGATTATACGTCGGCGGCGGGTACACTCTCCTGGTCAAACGGCGACGCATCGGCGAAGACGTTTGCGATATCGATCCTGGACGATAGTTCCTTCGAAGGCAATGAAACGGTCCATATTACGCTGAGCAATCCGACCGGCGGAGTGGTTATAGGCTCGCCGAATCAAACAGTGCTGACCATAATTGATAACGAAGGGCCGCCCCTTGTATCTCTCTCGATAAGTGACGTAACTCAGGCGGAAGGCAACGCCGCGAACCAGATGATTTTCGCGGTGACGTTGAGCGCCGCATCGGCACAAACGGTGACCGTAAACTATTCGACCGCGGATGGCACGGCGACGGCCCCGTCCGATTTCACGGCCATTCCGACGCAAGTGCTTACGTTCAATCCGGGTGAAACGCAAAAGCCGATCTCCGTCAATATCAACGGCGACTTCAGCGTCGAGCCTGACGAGTCATTTTTTGTGAATCTCAGCGGAGCAACGAATGCGACGATCTCAGATTTTCAGGGCATCGGTACGCTCACGAATGACGATGCTGCGGGTGCCGCGGGCGCGGTCCAACTCAGTTCGCTGACGTATTCGATAAACGAGGATGCCGTCACGGCGACGATAACTGTAACGCGAACATCGGGCAATTCGGGAGCGGTGACGGTGAATTACGCGACTTCGAACGGCACGGCAACGGCCGGACAGGACTATACGGCGACATCAGGAGCTCTGACATGGGCCGATGGCGACGGATCGGCGAAGAATTTCACGATACCGATCCTCGACGATATTTCGCTGGAAAGTAATGAAACGATCAACATCGCGCTGAGCAATCCGACCGGCGGAGCAACTGTCGGTTCGCCGGGCGCATCGGTGCTGACGATCCTCGATAACGATTCGCAGCCGTCGGTCTCGATCAACGATGTGACCCGGGCCGAAGGCAACAGCCCCAATCAGATGCTCTTTGACGTAACGCTGAGCAATTCTACCGGTCAGACTGTGACCGTAAATTTCGCGACCGCGAACGGCACGGCGACAGCCGGATCGGATTACACGGCGATCGGGTCGACCTTGCTGACGTTCAACGCGGGTGAGACCTCGAAGCAGATCGGGGTTAATATAATCGGTGATTTCACGATCGAACCCGACGAAACGTTCTTTGTAAATCTAAGCAGTGTAACGAACGCGTCGATCTTCGACTCGCAGGGCGTCGGGACTTTGCTTAACGATGATTCAGCCGGCGTCATCCAATTCGCGTCGGCGAATTTTTCGGTGAACGAAGGCACGCCGCAGGCTGTTGTGACGGTCACGCGGACGGGCGGGATTTCGTCTGGCGTGTCGGTCCAATTTTTTTCGAACGACGGATCGGCTACATCCGGACAAGACTACAGCCGGGTTTCGGGAGCTCTCGTTTTTGCACCGGACCAGACCACACAGACTTTCAACATACCGATCATCAACGATCAGGTCGATGAGGGAGACGAAACGGTCAATCTGGCGCTGGGTAACCCGACAGGCGGCGCGACGCTCGGCTTGCCGATCAACGCCATTCTAACGATCGTAGATAATGACCCGCCGCCGACAATCTCGATCAACGACATTTCGCAAAATGAGGGCGACTCGGGGCCGACTCCATTCGTGTTTACAGTTACCAAGACCGGCCAATCGTCGCAGGCAGTCAGCGTGAACTATTCGACTGCGAGCGGAACCGCTACGGCGCCGGGAGATTACACGGCGATACAGAATGGGGTGATCACGTTTAACCCCGGCGATACGACCAAGCAGATCCAGGTACTGGTCAACGGCGACTATAACAGGGAGCCAAACGAAACCTTCTTTGTGGATCTGAGCGGCCCGGTCGGAGCGACTATCAGTGATGCACAGGGTGCAGCGACGATCGTGAATGACGATCTTGGCGGCGTGTTCCGGTTCAATTCGGCGGAATATACGGCCGGCGAGCCGGGCGGCTCCCTGACGGTAACGGTTCAAAGAACCGGCGGCACCGCAAACAATGTGACCGTCAATTACGCTACGTCCAATGGAACGGCGACGGCGGGACAGGATTACACGGCGGTTTCGGGAACGCTTTCGTTTGCCGGCGGACAAACGTCGCGTACTTTCACTATCCCAATTGCGAACGACGGCGTGCCCGAGTTGGATGAGACTTTTAACCTGATACTTTCGGATGCGACCGGCGGCGGAACGCTTGGCAGTCCAAATACGGCGGTCGTGACGATCACGGATGTCGCAGCACCGGCCGTCGGGCGGGCGTTGTTCGACTATGATGGCGACCGCAAAGCCGATCTTTCAGTTCGAAGGCCATCGGATAATATCTGGTACATTCTTCGCGGAACGGCCGGATATATGACGATGCAGTTCGGCGAGAACGCAGATCTTATAGTTCCGGCGGATTTTGACGGCGATGCAAAGACGGACGTCGCGGTGTTCAGGCCTTCGACCGGAACGTGGTTCATATTCAATTCAGGCAGTCAAACCTTTACAAGCGCGGGTTGGGGAGCGAATGGCGATCTGCCTGTGCCCGCCGATCATGACGGCGACGGCAGGGCCGATCTTGTCGTATTTCGGCCTTCGACGAACACGTGGTACAGCAGATTTAGTGCGAACAATTCGTTTTCAACTGTCGGGTTTGGCGTAGCAGGTGACAAGCCTGTGGTTGGCGATTTTGACGGGGACGGCAGGTTCGATATCGCTCTGTTCCGGTCGTCGGACAACAACTGGTACATTTTGAAGACCGGATCAGGCTTCTTTATTCAGACGTGGGGCGCAGCAGGCGATGTTCCGGTGCCTGCTGATTACGATGGCGATGGCAAAACTGATTTGGCTGTGTTCAGGCCTTCGACCGGGCAGTGGTTTAGGATACAGAGCGCGGCTGGCTTTGACGTTGTGTCGTGGGGTGCGGCGGGTGATAAGCCCGTAGCGGCCGACTACGATGGCGACGGCAAATCCGATGTTGCGGTGTTCAGGCCTTCAAACGGGACTTGGTACATCGTTGGATCAACGGCAGGGCAGATGATCCAGTCGTTTGGCCAAAGCGGCGATCAGCCGACACCGGGAGCTTTTAATTATTAGGTTCGGTTTGTTTTTGATTTTGTGTCTGCCTGTCCTTTGCGAAGCAGGGACCTCACGGTTCCAATGGCGTTCTCAAATGCGGACTGATCCGTTTGCGGCCTGCAGGCGACCGCTCTGTCGTCGATAAAGGCGGCGACGTGCGGTTTTCCCTGCCCGATATAAACGTCGATAAAAGGAAACTTGTGCTTTTCGAGCCAATCAATTACTCGAATTCGCATTTGGCCCGGAGAAAGTTGCGCGACCACATTCCGATCTTCGGCGTCGAGTGAACAACGGCCTGTAAAAATTACGATGTCAGCGATCTCGGCCAGCTCGTTCGCAAAAGCCAGTGCTCCGGGCAGCGGCGGCCCGATCTGACCGAAACTATCCCAACCTTCGTATTTTGCCAGCACGCCGTCCAGATCCAGTGCAACCCGGGTTTTTTGCTTTACCCGCGGTTTTTTGACAATCCGTTTTAGGGTAGGTTCTGAGAGCGTTACCGGAAGTTTGCTGGGACGGGCGGAAAGCATGGCTTCTATAGCATCGCCGCCTTCGAGCCATTCATTTTCGACAACCGGATCGAAATTCCACACTCGGGTGTAATGAGGCCGCGAATAGTGCCGTCCCGGCAGCCTTAGACCGTACGGAAGATCGTCGTCCTCAACTTCCGCTTTTGGCGGGAAGACCTCGGGTTTTCGCGGAAGGCCGTAGTCGCCGTAATCGTTCCGCATTTCGGAAACATAGTGGTGAACCTCCGCGAGCGGATATTCCTGATCCAGCAAAACCCAAATATGAAACCCGCCGACTCCGTTGCTGTCCATCAACAGCGGATCGAGGCCGGCCTTTTGAAGTTTCGCCGACCATTCAAGACAAGCCGTCAGGTTTGCCAAGGCACTTTCGTCGGCGTTCATAAGGGTTTCATCATGTAGATCGACGTCGATCGCAAACCATTTGCAGGTGCTGTGATCGCTGATCGAGTGCAGGCCAATTAGATGCGAGCCGGAACGGCCGGCAAAATGGCGGCGGAGTTTGTCGAGCGTGACCATATCCGTTCCCAATTTCCGCCGTTCGGGTATCGGAAGCATTACAACACTGACCTCGTCGCCGACACGCGTATATTGGCTCCAAACGTCGCGACGGTTTACGAGACGTTCCATAGCCCATTCGGCCAAAGCGTCGGCGGACCGCTTCCATTCCTCGGCGATCCACAGAAGCCGCTTGTTTCCAGCAAATTCAGCAAATGGTGCGGCCATATTTTAAGAGACCTTTGTCCATCCGCCGATAAAATTCTTGGCGGCCATATCGTCAAACAGCCTTTGCGCAGCAGATTTCTTATTGGCGACCTTGAGATCGCGTTCCAACTGGTTTTTGCGGTTCGGGCTAAAATCCGTGAAATAGACCACGAAACCGGGAAAGTCCGGGTCATCCTCTTTATTCGTCTTCCACATCATTAATTTTCGTACCATCAGGTTGTCCTTCATCGTCTTTGTGTAGACGGTCCTTGCGAGAATTTCGCTGGGCACCTTTTTGTTCGGATCGGCGGATTTCGACGACTCCTCAACGGGAACAAGCTCTGCTACCTGCCGGATGTTAGTGTCCTCCGCACTTGCTTCCTTATCATCACGCTCGCGGACGAACAGGGGAGATATGACGCTCACCAACGGCATTCGCGATAGAGCAGAATACTTTTCACCCGTCCACTCAAGCACCATCCGGTTGACCGGGCCGCCTTTCGTCCGTTCGGCGATCATGTCCAAAAACGAGATCTCGATCACAGGGCCCGGCTCGATCATTTCATATGCAACATAGTCGTTGTTCACCGCCACATAATCGGAAGGCACAATGCGTTGACGAAGGTCCTTTGCGAATTTAAGACGTTCCTCATCGGAGAATCCGCCGCCGACGCGAGTAAGCTCCTGAAAGGTGCCGTCATTTCGCACCACCGCTACCAGCAGATCATGCAGCATTTCGGTTCGCCGCTCGGTTCCGACGGAAAAACCGATAATCGCCGCATCCAGATTGTGACGGGTCTTTATCTTGTACCAGCCCGCACGATCATGCCTAAGCACGACGCCCTCGGCCCCTTTTTCATCGACCCATTCGGCAAAGGCCTTCATTACCGATGCCGTGCCGTCGGCGACAATATGATCGACGACATTTACCCGCTTTCCGCCGGCGAACCATTTTGTAAGAAGCGTGAAAACGGTCGCAGTGGATGTGACGGGTTTTTCGTCCAACTCGATTATGTCGAATACCGCTACGCCTAATTTATCAAGCCGGTCAATTGTTTTTGGGTTTCGCAGCGCACCGACAACTTCGTGGACGGGATGGGCTTGTGACTGTTTGTCCCGCAGATAGATCTCGGCCGCCAGGATGCAGGATTTGACCTTTGCTTTCTTGAGCAGTTTCTCGGCTTCGATGAAACCCGGCAGGCCGATGCGGGCGGTGCCGCCGGGGTTGACGGACATCAGCCTTTTTCCGTCAAACAAAAGCACGGCGAACTCGCCGTCGAATTTGCGGGCAGCGTACCAATCCTTCACATTCGGCAAGCGATGCACATCGGTGGACGAAAGCGGCTTCATCATTCCGCTGATCTTTCTCCGATACTCCTGTGCCCTGTTATGAAAAGATGGTTCGGCAAGATCGATGGCCTTGCCTACGCAGTAATCGCCTATTTTGCACGTGAACTTTTCCTCGTCGTAATCAAGATTGATCATTTTCAACCTCCACGGGCTTTTTTAGCTCCATGTTCGATAGGTGCAGGATCAAACAATACGACTTGCCTTTTACGCGGCCTTCGAGAAACGCATTGTACGGCTTACCTCCCCGGTTCATAACGAGCGGCTCATCGGCCGCGGCCCCACCGCGAAGAAGCAGGAGCGAGTTCTTTTTATCAAGTTCCTTCGCCATTTCGAACAGGAAATCGAACGTCAGGCCGTTAATGTGTACAAGCTGTTTCTTATTCGTAAAAATAAACTTTTTAACCGCGACCTCTTTTTTTATGAATTTGCCCGTCCACCGAAGTGGAACGGCCGCATTCATATTTTGCAGAAGTTTTTTTCGCGGCCGACGTTCCCGCTCAGTTCCGTCGGGATTTGCGATCACCTCGAATTCTTCAACCACATGCACGATTCCGGCGTTTGAAACGTAAACGCGGGATGTGTCGTGTAGAAACATCCCGAATTTTTCGGTGTCGATCTCAGGGTCACTTTCAACCAGGGCATCGGCCAGGCCGGCCGGTTTTTTGTAAGTCTCAAGGAGTTTCGGCAAATCGTGTTCCATATCAGCCTTCAAAACCCGCTGCGACACGATCGGTTTCCCCTTTTCGTCCACATAATGGATCTCGCGTTTAGGGGTGAGGCTTTCGAGTGCGACCACCGCATCTCTGTTTTTAGGATTGCTAATATTTATCGGCATAAAGAATGCGGCTTATTAAAGTAGATCAAAATCGATTTCGTCTCCGGAGATTTCCTGCTCGTCTGTCGGATCCAGATCCACCGCCTGATTCAGCTTAATATATTCGAGGGTCGCAAAATCGCCGATAATCATAAAAACGTCCTCTCCGTTGCCGATAATGTAAGCGTCGTCCCTTCCAATGCCTTCCCGGTAGCTAAACTGAAAAGAATATATCGTACCCTCGTCAAGCCGTTCTTTTAGCTTGCTTAGGCTCATATTTTCGGCCGGCTGTAGAATATAGACCGATTTTACGATAAGAGATAAATAATCGTCGATATCCGCTTTCTTCAATCTGTTCGGGCTGTCGAACGAAGATGGCAGGGTTTCGAGCGGCTTGCCCTCATTGTCGACCGCGATAAGATCGGTGCGATCCAGCGAACTGCCGTCCATGTCGAGCGGCTCGAGAGCCGTGCCGCCTTTACTGATCAACGTGTCGCCATCGGCGGCCAACACTTTTAAGGTTGCTTCGTTGCCATGCTCATCGAATGCCTCGATCTCAATTTTTCCGTAGAGCTTTTCACGGTCGATCTTTAAAAGTGAGACCGGAAACTCTTCTTTTCCAAGTGAAAGTATCAGGGAACGAGCCATGAAATTATTTTACAGGTGTCGGCCGCCAGCTCAAATTCCATTGTACGATTTCGCGGATTGTATTAGTTTGTGATATCAACGTAGTCGAATTAAAGCCAGTTTCCCTCCTTAGCCTGTTCGAAGGTTTTTGGCTTCACCACCCGGCTTTAGATCACGCAGGTGGTTGCGAGCTAATTGTCTGGCTTTTCTGACCGCAAAGTGATAATCTCTCAACGCTGCATTACTCATCGTAGTAGTATTTTTAGGTCAAATAGAACAAGAAAGCTGAAGATTAGACGCTCAACATTGATCGTATAATTTTTTAGATTAACTGAAAAAAGACAAGCTGAAGCTTTAACCGACAACGCTCTTTAGCTCTTTCAAAATTGGAGGCCGCATCTTGAAATCCCTTAGATCCATATTCGTAATTATCTCGCTCATTGTCGCAGCCGGTGTTTCTACGTGGTGGTTTATTTCAGCCGAAAAACCCGATGGCAAGCCATTTAACGAGTCGGAGCCGGACGTGCCGCCTGTGAGCGTTAAGATCGACAAGGAAGAATATATGCGTCTGCGAAGCGACCAGTTGGCTATGTTGCGCGGCGTAGACACGGCAAAGAAGGGATCGCGCACCCGAGCCATCCGCGACATGGAGCGCAGTGAAACGGAGCTTAACGCACGCCGGGAAGCTCTGAGCCAGCGGCCGTCAGCCGTAGCAAGGTGGCGGGCACTCGGGCCGGCCCCAATCCCGGTCAATGCGGCGACGTCGTACAGCGGCCGCGTATCGGCGATCGCGGTGCATCCCACTAATCCCGATATCGTTTACGCGGGTGCGGCGCAGGGCGGACTTTATCGCTCGGCTGACGGCGGAACGAACTGGACGCCGCTACTCGACGGAGCTTTAACATTATCTATCGGTTCAATCGCGATCTCGCCGTCAAACCCCTCGACCGTGTTTGTCGGCACGGGCGAAACCGCGTTCTCGGCGGACAGCTTTTTCGGCGTCGGTATCTACCGGATTACAAACGCCGATACGAATCCGGTCGTTTCGGGGCCATTGAACAGAACTTCGGGCGGAGCGGACATCTTCACCGGCCGCGGGGTCAGTGAAATTGTTGTGCATCCGACCGATCCAAATATCCTTTTTGCATCGTCCGCCCAAGGCATTGCCGGTATCGGTGGATCGACTTCCGGACTGGTCCTGCCGAGTGTCGGAGTTTACCTGACAACGAATGCACTGGCCGCAAATCCGGTTTTTGAAAAGCTGACGATTCAGGGAACGTCGGCTGTAAGCCGTTCGGTCAGCGACGCGGCTATCGACCCGGGCAATCCGAATCGCTTGCTGATCGCGGTTGTCGGCGGCGCGGGCGACGGCGGTATTTATCTTTCGACAAATGCACTGGATGCGGTTCCGATTTTTACAAGAACCCTCGTTACCGGAGACGGCTCATCGCTGGGGCGTGCGGAACTGGCCGTAAATAATACGGGCGGGACCGTTACGGTTTATGCCGCGACGGGCACCGCGAACGGAACGGTTTATAAATCGGTCGATGGCGGAGCTTCGTTTGCAGCGGTGACCGGCGGCGCCGGATTCTGCAATCCGCAATGTTTCTATGACATCGCCATAGCCGTTGATCCGAATGACGCGAACAGGGTCTATCTCGGCGGCTCGCCGGCGCTTCCATTCGGACGCTCTTTGAACGGCGGGACGAGCTTTATCAACAGCTCTTCAAATCTTCATGTCGATACGCAGGCTTTTGCAATCTCGCCATCAAATCCGAATGCCGTGTATTTTGGCAGCGACGGCGGCATTTGGAGATCCACCGACGTCAGCGCGGGGTCGATCTCGTGGACCAGCCTCAACAACACCTCGTTCAGCGCCACACAGTTTCAAGGAATTTCGCTGCACCCGCTAGACCGCAATTACACGCTTGGCGGAACACAGGACAACGGCACGCAGTTTCTGGCGCCAAACGGCACGACGTGGATCAGATCCGATGGCGGCGACGGTGGCTTTACCGCGATCGACAAGAACTCTCCTTCACCAACGAATGTTACCGCATATCACACGTACTTTAATCAAACGAACACACAGATCGGATTTGTCCGGGCGACGACGACCGACGTGACTGGCGATCCTAATTGGTCGGTTTTTCGCGGCTGTTCAAGCGGCACATCCAACAACGGCATAAACTGCGCCGATACGGTTCTGTTTTATGCGCCGATGGTTAGCGGGCCGGGGAATCCATCGACGCTTTATTTTGGCACCACGCGGCTGTACCGCTCGACCGATACCGGCACATCGATGACGGATGTCAGCGGAGTACTGCCGGCACGCATCAGCGCAATCGCAATTTCACCGCAAAACGACAACATACGGCTTGTCGGCACCACGGCGGGCACCGTTTTTCTTTCGACGACGGCTGGGGCAACGACTATGACGAGCGTTACGGGTCCAATACCGGCACGATACGTCGGGCGTGTCGCGATCGATCCGACGAATGCGAATATTGCCTATGTGGCACTAAACGGCTTTGGCCTTTCGACCGGACAGCACGTCTGGAAGACGACGAATCTTCTTACGGGAGCACCGACATGGACGGCTGCGGGAACGGGAATTCCTGATGTGCCCGTCAATGCTTTTGCCATCGATCCGGCAAACGCCCAGGCACTTTTCGCCGGAACGGACATCGGTGTTTTTCGCTCATCTAATGGCGGTACGAACTGGGAGCCGTTTAGCGAAGGGCTGCCGCGGGTTGCGGTTTTCGGCATGGAATTCCACCAGACGCAAAGGATCTTGCGCATTTCGACGCACGGGCGCGGTGTTTACGAATACGATTTCAGTGCACGTCCGACGTTGTTTGATTATGACGCCGACGTCCGGGCGGACCTGTCGGTGTTCAGGCCTTCGGATAATCGCTGGTATCTACTTCGCGGCACGGCGGGCTTTACGATCATGGAATTCGGCGAGGCGGGCGATCTATTTGCACCGGCCGATTATGACGGTGATGCGAAGACCGATGTCGCCGTCTTCAGGCCGTCCACAGGAACATGGTTTATCTTTAATTCCGCCAGTCAGACCTTTACAACGGTTGGTTGGGGAGCAAATGGAGACGTGCCCGTACCGGCCGACCATGACGGCGACGGAAAAGCCGATCTGGTCTTATTCCGGCAGTCGACCGGAACCTGGTACACAAAATTCAGCAACAATACGTTCTCGACGGTCGGTTTCGGCGTTGTGGGCGACAAACCTGTCGTTGGCGATTTTGACGGCGATGGGAAGGCGGATATCGGTTTGTTCAGACCGTTGGATAACAACTGGTACATTTTGAAGACCGGAGTCGGCTTCTTTATTCAGACTTGGGGCCAAGCGGGCGATATACCTGTTCCGGCGGATTATGATGGCGACGGAAGGACTGATGTTGCGGTGTTTAGGCCCTCCACCGGACAGTGGTTTAGGATACTGAGCACAGCGGGATTCGACACGATTGGTTGGGGAGCGGCAGGCGACAAACCTGTTGCGGCGGACTATGACGGCGACGGAAAGGCGGACGTTGCCGTTTTCAGGCCCTCGAACGGAACCTGGTACGTCGTCGGCTCGACGGCGGGGCAGTTGATCCAGTCGTTCGGGCAAAACGGTGATCTCCCGACGCAGGGGGCTTTTATTTATTAACTAGGAAAGATTAGCCGCGAGAAGGCACAAAAAGCACAAAAGAAAATAATTATTTTGAGCCTTCTGTGCTTTTTTGCGGCTATCTCTCTTCTTGGGCAGTGAGAACCACCCCGTCCGCGAAACGCGGCCACCCCTCCTTCGTAAGGAGGGGAGCTAAGAATGCCACCCCGTCGGCGACCACCCCGTCTGCCAAAGCGGCAGCCAACCCCTCCTCAAACCAGGAGGGGAGTTAAGAGGCCACTACTCAACGAGGTGGTTTTCAAAAGTGATTTTATTTATTTCGCCGCATATTGGACAGGACGTGTTAAGATGTAGTTTATGGCATACGGACCACTCGCTCTTTCTCGTCGGCACGTGCTCGGCGAATACTATTCACGCTGTGATGCTATTGAGAGCGTCCCGGTATTTTTGGATGTTCCTGACGGCGAATTGCTGGGACAGGTGGACGAAAGCATGGGCAAATATGCCGATGCGTTTCTGTTTCACCTTTCGGAAGACTTCTGCAAGAAACTCTCGGCCGGGCATTTTACCTGTTCGTTCGATTTCGAGAAGGTCGATGGGATTGAGGGTGCGGCTCCCCGCCGACGGATAAAGCTCAACTCGATAACGCTCATTCCCCGCAAGGCCTATGCCAAGCCGCTGCCGAAACGCGGCGACGGACACGCAGCGGAAGCTGCAATCGCTAGTTCAGAGGCCCAGGTTCCAGGTGTCGAGGCTCAGGCCGCAAGTGTTAAATAGCACAGCCTTCGTTTCAATCGAAATTCGCATATTTCTGCCGTCGGGTTCTATTTTCCCGCTTCTGTCGTTGCGTGGTTAAGATGTAAATTCGACCTCGGAACATGAGGAACCAAAATCGGACCGTACGAACAAGCGAAAGAAGCGATTTTCCATTCGGGATTTCCTTACGTCAAGAGACCTTCAATTGTTAGGTCGCTTTCGTTGCAAAATGAACGACGCATTTCTTTCGTCCCGAATCAACACACTTCACAATCCCTTCAAAAAAACCTTTACAAACGCTAAAACATTTCTTATAGTAAAAACAACATCGAGCAGGCGTTGTTATATTCAACCCGATAACATAACTTTTGGTGATACATAATTTTTACTTTATTAGCATTATCGTGATCGTGCGGGACGCGCGATGCGGATGATGTCTATACTGAAAACGATTCAGAAAAAAGGCTGTCATCCGATTAGGAAGACGGCCTTTTCGATTTTTGCGGAACATACAATGCGAGACGTGGCATCAGTAACGGCGGCAAGTGCGGAAGCGGGCGAAGAATCTGCCGAAC
>JAYSON010000308.1:0-2784 GCA_043722725.1 Chloracidobacterium sp. | reverse complement strand
CCGGTCTTGCCATCGGTCCGCGAGGCGGTCACGCTCAGGATCGAGCCTTCGAGATCATTTGTTCGCGAACTGTGGCGCGACTGGGCAAAAATGCATCCGGCCATTATCAATAGGCAGAGGCATGAAAGCAAAAATCTTGTAACCGAACGGTTCATCTTATTCTTTTTTCGCGGCGGTTTCGGTCTTCGGCGTAGTTGTGGTTTCGATTTTGGCGTCGCTTTTTGTGTTTGATGCAGTATCCGTCTTTGTGGTTGATTCGCCGCCGGAAGTTTTTTCACCCTTGTCGTTGCTCGCGGTGCTTTCGCCGGTTTTTCCTTTTTTCGCGGCGTAATCCGTGACGTACCAACCTTGGCCTTTGAACTGGAAACCGGAGAGAGATACCTGCTTTTCCAGCACTCCTCCGCATTTTTCACAAATTTTTAGCGGCACTTCGGAGATCGACTGTCGTCTTTCAACGTGGGTTCCGCATTCGTTACATCTATATTCGTAGATCGGCATAATTCTTAGATAACAATATATTAGATTCCGACACGTATTATAAGCGAAATCAGTCTCAGATGATTGCATCGACTATACGATTGTATTTAGAATACGGAGAAATCACGAAAAGAGACTAGGTTATTGGATGAGAACGGATGTAAAAACTCACGGACGTCCTGGAAGATCGGGCGATACGAATAGAACACTTACCTTTAAGTTGACATTTCCAGCACTTGCCCAATATAGTCGAGAAGATGCTAAAGCAATTTACAATGGTTTTTTTACTCATAGTATTAGCTAGTGGTGTGCTGGCCGGCACTCCACTGCATGCATCAAATGCCCAGATGATGAAATGCTGTGATAAGGCGAAAAGTAAAGATCAATCGCCTGAAGCCAATGCTTCTCGTTTATGCTGCGCGGTAAATTGCTCAAACTCAACCCCAACGCCGTCCAGCGCGTCGTTTAATTTCCCGCCATCAAACGCAACCATTTCAAAGTCGATCGCCGAACAAATCGCGGCGTTGTTTCCGAAGGAAAAAAAAGAATCCTCGGTAACGCTTCACTATTCGCGTGAGATTCTTCCGCGAACATTCCAACCCAAATACATCCAACACAATTCGTTATTGATCTAGTTTCAATGGTGTAGTGCGCCTTTTTCGGGCGAACCTGCGCCTGTTCAGCTATTTCACTACTGGTATCGGTGCGCCTTTAACTGGGATACTCGAGCCAGGAGATCAATTTTATTAACAGGAGGATACTAATGAGAAAGACTATTTTATTTGTTGGTTTACTAACGTTTGCCGGCGTGATTGTTTTTGTCTCGGCCTGCGGTGCCGGTTCAAATTCAAGTACTACACCATCTGGCAAAACGATTGCAACGGGCCCGGCCGGAAACAATCTTACCGCAACTCTTTCAAGTGCTGACGGTGTTCTACGAAAAGGTAAGCAAGAATTTACGTTGACCTTTACTGATACTTCGGGAAAGCCGGTCGATGTCGGCTCGGTCGCCCTTAATTATCGTATGGCGGCTATGGGAAGCATGGCTGAGATGAATAACGGAGCAACATTCACCACTACGGGCACGCCGGGCGTATATAGCGGAAAGGCTGATATCGAAATGGCCGGAGGATGGCAGGCTCAGATCACCTATGAAGGCCCAGCCGGAAAAGGAGCATTTTCATTGCCCGTAAACGCCAAGTAGATCGTTATGATCCACAAGATAATCGAGTGGTCGTTAAAGAATCGCGGAATCGTCATCGTGTTTTACATCGCGTTGGCGGCGGCTGGTTATTGGGCGCTTATTCATACACCAATTGATGCGATTCCCGACCTCTCGGACAATCAAGTGATTGTCTTTACCGATTGGGCGGGACGCTCGCCGCAGGAAGTCGAGGACCAAGTGACTTACCCGCTGGTTACGAACCTTCAAGGGCTTCCCGGCGTGCGTGTCGTCCGCGCCAATTCCGCGTTCAGCTTCTCAATGATTAACATCATCTTCGAGGACAATGTTGATCTTTATTGGGCGCGAACCAGGGTTTTGGAGCGCCTTAATCTTGTCACCAAGCAATTGCCTGAGGGGGTTGTTCCTACGCTCGGTCCCGATGCAACAGGAGTTGGTCAGGTCTTTTGGTACACGCTCGAATCGGACGATATGAATTTGCGTGATTTACGCACGGTTCAGGATTGGTTTGTGCGTTATCAGCTCAATTCAGTGCCAGGCGTTGCGGAGGTCGCGTCGGTCGGCGGTTACGTTCAGCAATATCAGATCGACATCGATCCGAATAAATTGCGTGGCGTCAATATTCCGATTTCGACCGTCGTCGAGTCTGTTCAGCGTTCGAATAACAACGTCGGTGGCAACGTTGTCGAACAAGGCGGTCAATGGGCTGTAGTTCGCGGCATCGGCTTGATCGGCTCGATGGAAGATGTCGAAAACATCATGATCGGCTCGTCTAATGGCACACCGATCTATGTCAAGAATGTCGCGGAAGTAAAGTTAGGCAATGCCTTTCGCACAGGTGCACTCGATAAGAATGGCAAAGAGGCGGTTGGCGGAGTAGTGATCGCACGTTACGGCGTGAATACCCTCGAGGTCATCGACGCCGTCAAGCAAAAGATCGAGGCGTTGCAGGCCGGCCTGCCGCCGGGCGTAAGCATCGTCCCGTTTTATGACCGCACGCAGCTTATCAATCGGGCGACCGACACGCTCAAGTGGACGCTTATCGAAGAGTTGATCCTTGTTACCCTTGCTCACATTATTTTTCTCGCGCATTTCCGCTCAATTCTCATAGTCACGATTCCGCT
>JAYSON010000307.1:0-2841 GCA_043722725.1 Chloracidobacterium sp. | reverse complement strand
GAGATAATCCACCAACGCGAGTCCGCCCTCAGATTGGTCGAAAGCATCGGCGGCCTCGCTTTGGACGTAACAACGCAGACGCTCGGGCCGAAACTGCTGGAGAGCTATATGCGGGTGAAGGAGAGAGGTTTGTTATGATAGCAAAGAGTCGTACCAATTAATTTAGCGAGATCTGTGTTCGTTTCAAGCGATTTGAATTATATTATTAAGCAATGGGAATGCCTACCGTACAATCCGGTTTTCGTTGTTATCACTGCGGGAGTATGGAAACCTGCAAGGCCGGATTTTCAAAATACGGACAAACAAAAAAGCAGCGTTTTTTTTGCCGCGTCTGTCGCCGCTACTTTCGCGAGGACCCTCAATGTAATGAAAGGACGTCGGACAGGTCAAATGATTGGGTACGAAAATATCTGCCATCCGCCCGGCATTTGATCCTGGAACTGCGGGAAATAGCTCAATACGTCTTAGGAAAAACGCCCAGGGCGATAGATATTAACGAACTTTCAAAGCAGAAGCGCGCTAATTCGGTGAACACTTACTACGCCGTGTTCGGCAGCTTTCGCGAGGCTCTCAAGCAGGCAAGCCTGACGCCCGAATATCCCCGGCAATATGACCACGAGAAGATCTTTGAAGAGCTTCGCGGGCTCCGCACGCGCCTTAATCGGCCAATTTCGAGAAGCGATATCGTGACGGCATGGAAAGAGTGGAATGCACCGTCCCCTTACTTTCTCAAGCGGGAATTTGGAACTGTAACGAAGGCGTTGAAAGCAGCCGGAATAGGCCAAAAATACACCCGCGAAGAAATGATCGACTCTCTTCGCAAACTGGACGCGAGAATCGAAGGGCCGGTTGGAGAACGGGAGATCACCGAGTCGTTTCGCAGAGGCGAAGGCCCCTCGTCTACAGCCGTTCGGCTAGAGTTTGGGGGTTTCGAGAAAGCGCGCTGTGCCGCTGGGGTCAAAACGGAAAAGGGAGCCAGGCCGGACCGGATCGCGGATCGCAAGCTTCCTTCTGAAAGTGACTTAATTTTGAAGCTTTATGCACTCGCTCGCTCTTTGGGTCGAACCCCGACGTCCAACGACATCCTGGAACCGTCAAAGAAAGGGCGTATGGCGTCTTTGGAAGTTTATAGGGCCGTTTTCGGCAGGTGGAGCACGGCCCTTGAAAGGGTGCGACTCGTATTGCGCGACAAACCTGAAATCGACAAGGAAACGCTGATTCGCGAACTCCGAGCTCTTCGAGAAAAATTAAAACGGCCCTTGTTAGCAAAAGACATTCTCGGGGCTTGGAAAAAGGGGCGTATGTCGTCCCCTGATCAATTTAGGCGGGCATTCGGGACACTTACACATGCTTTCAAGGCGGCCGGGGTCGGCAAGTCATTTAACCGGGAGGAACTGATTAAATATCTTCGCTCATTGGACGCAATCTATGACCGCCCAATACATCCTTCGGATATTACGAAGCTATATCGCGCGGGCAAAGGACCATCATTCAAAGTGATCGTGCGAGAGTTTGGCGGAATGATAAAGGCGAGGCGAGCAGCCGGGACAAAAAAAGTTTACCTGACTAAGAGAAAAGGTTGGAGCCCTGGCCCAAAATACACGCAGGGGGAACTTATTTCGCAGCTTAAACGATTGGCAAAGCATTTGGGCCGAAAACCGACAAAAAGGGAAATCGACGCCGCATCTAAACTGGGAACGTGCGCGGCGTCGGTGACAATTGCCAAGACGTTTGGAAGTCTGCAAGAAGCGTACCAGGCGGCAGGCCTGGAGATGGCCAAAGCCTCGCGTAGATATTCCGATGAAGAGATCCTTGCGGCAATCGAAAAACTATCGAAAGAATTTGGCCGTATGCCGACATATGGAGAGTTTGAATCCGCTAGCCGTAAAGGCAAGTGCCCTTATCCCGATACTATCGTCAGACGAATCGGAAAGCTGACGGATCTCAGATCACGTTTTACCTAAGAATTTGGAGTTCCGTCTTTAGGCGCTAACGCAGACGAAGAAACCTGCTAAAGCAGGAACTCCGAACGAGGAGTGGTCATCGGATCGCCAGGAACGGGAGTTTGCGGCGACGCCTATTTAACAAATGGCTTTACAGTGATATAGAATTCTTAGTGAAAAGAAAAAAGCGTTTCAACCTTGTTCTTATCAAGCCTTCGCATTACGACGATGATGGCTATGTCATCCAATGGTTTCGCTCGGCGATCCCGTCCAATTCGCTGGCTGTGCTTTACGGCTTGGCGCTCGAATGTGCCGAACAGAAAACGCTCGGCGAAAATGTCGAACTTGAAATCCACGCTTTTGACGAAACGAATACCAAAATACGGTCGAAACATATCGCCTCGCTGATCGAAGACGCTGACGACGGTATGGTGATGCTGGTCGGTGTGCAGTCGAATCAATTCCCGCGAGCGCTCGATATCGCCCGACCTTTGCGCGAAAGAGGAATCAAGGTTGCAATCGGCGGCTTTCACGTTTCGGGTACGATGTCGATGCTCAAAGACCGCGATCCGCAGGTTCAAAAAGCTTTGGATATCGGCGTTTCAGTGTTTGCGGGTGAGGCCGAGGGAAGGCTCGGACAGGTTTTGCTCGATGCGTTGAATGACGATCTTCAACCGGTCTACAATTTCATGGACGATTTGCCGAATATCGAAGGCGTTGCGACGCCCTTGCTTCCGGCCGAGCGCGTTCATCTGACAGCGGGTGCGACCACGAGCTTCGACGCCGGGCGCGGCTGCCCGTTCGCTTGCTCGTTCTGCACCATCATCAATGTTCAGGGGCGTAAATCGCGCCGCCGCTCGCCGGATGATATCGAGCGGATCGTGCGGGTGAACGTCGA
>JAYSON010000306.1:0-2604 GCA_043722725.1 Chloracidobacterium sp. | reverse complement strand
GTTATCGAAGTGACGAAACAAACTTCCGCAAAAAGATCCATCGTCGAAATTCCACCCGAAAAAGTCAAACCGCAGAGCGTGCCGAAAATTGCTTTGGGGATTACGATAGACGGCAGGCCGGATGAAGAATCCTGGGACCAGGCTGCTGTTTTTAAGGATTTTATTCAGACGTTCCCAGGCGACAATACAGCGGCTTCGAAACCGACCGAAGTGCGGATGATGTACGACGAAAAACATCTTTACATCTCATTCAGATGCTGGGATGAGAAAGATAAGATTCGCGCAACAGTAGCGAAGCGCGATGAAGTGTTCGGTGAAGATAATGTGCGAGTTTGGCTTGATACCTACAACGACCAACGGCGTGCCTATGTGCTCGGCTTTAACCCGCTAGGCATTCAGCAGGACGGAATATTCACCGAAGGGCAAGGTGCCGACTTCTCCGTTGATATCGTCATGGAATCGAAAGGCGTGATTGAAGACTGGGGCTGGTCTGTCGAGGTAAAGATCCCGTTCAAGTCGCTACGCTATTCGTCCGGGAAAGGGAAGCTGTGGGGCTTCAACGCGGCACGTAATATCAACCGCCTTAATGACGAATTCGATCAATGGCTGCCCGACGACCGGAACGTCTCCGGTTTCTTGATCAAACACGGGAAAATAACGGGTTTGGACGAGATAAAGTATGAACGTACGCTCGAGATCGTGCCAAGCATAACTGTCTCCCAAACCGGCAGCCGAAAGCGAACGATTCCTAATGCCGGATTTTTCCCGCTCGGTGGTTATGATCCAATATTCAACCCGATCGGTGTTCGCGATCCGGGCCGGTTTGTGAATGATCCGGTTAAGCCGGAGCTAAGCGTGAATCTGAAATACACACTTTCTCCGAACATTACACTCGATGCGGCTGTAAATCCCGACTTCGCCGAGATCGAAGCTGATGCTCCGGTCGTTTCGGCCAACCAACGTTTTCCGATTTTTTTCCGGGAAAAACGACCATTCTTTCTTGAGGGTAAAGACATTTTCGACTCACCGCTGCAACCCTTCTATTCACGCACGATCGTCGATCCCGATCTTGCGGCAAAGTTGACCGGAAAGATCGGGCGGAACACGTTTGGATTTCTGGTGGCGTCGGACAATGCTCCGGGAAATTATTCCGAAGACGAACGCGGAGAGCTTCTTAACTGTCAGCGTGCCCGCGAATTTGATCCGCCGGGTCAGAAGCGCCGGTGCGGAATCGAAGAGTTTGTGGACAAAAATGCTTTCTTCAGCGTTCTGCGGCTAAAACGCGATTTTGGCAAGGAAAACAACGTCGGCTTTTTTGCGACAGCGCGTATATTTCCCAAAAACCGTAACTTCACCGGCGGTTTTGACGGAACGTTCAAGCTCAACCCCAAGACGGTAATGAGTTTTCAGGTTTTGGGTACGCATTCGCGAAAAAACTTTTACGATCCGAATCGCGACCGCGTTGATTATCGAACGGGCAACGGCCTTGGTTATTCTTTCAACATTGATTACACGACCGACCTGCATGGCTGGACCTTTGAGGCGAACGGCCGGACGAGCGATTACCGCACGGACGCCGGTTTCACTCGCCGGACGGACGCGAACACTTTCTTTTTTGCCAATCGATTCAGCACTAAATCAAACCCGAAAGCGACCATTATTCGCGCGAACTGGAATCAGTTTGGCCGTTACGGTATGGACTGGAAAGGCCGCACGCAGCAGGGATTGGTTGGAAATAACATCAACCTTACGCTCCAGGGCAATTTATTTATCTATACAGAGTTTGGCATTCAATACGAAAAAATCTACGAAAGCGAATTTGGAGCCGTTCGTAACATTGTAACGAATCGGCCTGGAGCTTTTTTCGGCAGCCCAACCCGCACGTCAACGCAGCCGTATTTCAGTGTTAATCTAAATAAAACCGTCAACAAAAAGCTCTCGGTTTACGGTTTTGTCGGTTCGATCTTTAATTCGTTTGATTACGATTTCGGCGGTGCCCCGCGATTTCCGAGGGCGAGTCCGGCATTTGTCGAATACCTTAATAGTCCGACATATAACAACTACATCCGAGACTTGTATCTTTATCAAACAGATCCTATCAACAACCCGTATCCAAATTTCGCCGTGCCGCCGCAACTTGATCCGGGCAAAGGTTGGCAGTTTGATGCGAACGTCGGATTCGAATATAAACCGGTCGATCCACTTCGCATTTCGCTGGACTACACGAAAAGTAAATTGACGCGAAACGACAGCAAGAAGACAGCCTATGACACGAATATCTTTACTCTCCGTTCTACCTACCAATTTACGCGGTTTGTGTATGTTCGTGCCCGATGGGATTATGATACGTTGAATGCTAATGCCAGTGGCCAGTTTTTGTTCGGATGGAATCCGAATCCCGGTACTGCGTTCTATGTCGGCTACAACGATAATTTCAATTACAATGGCTTTAGCCCGATTACCGGTCAATTTGAACCAGCTTTCGAGCGGAATAGTAGGACTTTCTTTATTCGAGCATCGTACCTATTCCGTAAGAGCTTTTAGTAAAGAGTTCATTTGCTCCTCCTAAGGCAAACTTGGCAGTGGAATATGCCTTCCACTGCC
>JAYSON010000305.1:0-9297 GCA_043722725.1 Chloracidobacterium sp. | reverse complement strand
GGAGACGGGAGTTTTGCAAACTGTAAAGGAATTTATACGACATCGATCCGTAGGCTTGGGGAGGAGAGAAATTGGAACTTGGTACGCTGATTCTTGAGGATATTACGCAGATCCGATAGAAAAAGCATGTTTCCCGACCTAATGGCGGCGGAACTTGGAGCGGCGGCAACCCGACCGGCTCTGACAACGAAAAAATTGACGCCGACCTGGCTAAGGCATACGCGGATAAACATGAGGATGAGGACTGATTCTTATCGACACGTCGGGGTTTTTAAGCCTTTACGACAAAAAATGACACTCGGTATAGTAATTCTCTCTCCTTCTTCTTCTCTGATGCCCGGCGCGCCAGAACGTAATTTCACGCCCCCAACGCGATATTTTTAGCACCTGCATGCTTTTTGCCGCCCCCAAAAATGGAAGGTTTCATTCACGCTATTTCCGCCTCTCCTTTTCGCTTTTAGCATTTTAGCCTGTATAATTCGAAAGTTTGTGGGACAGACGTGAAAGGCAACCTCATATTGATTGACAGAATCATAGGTTGAGTAAAATCCGACACTGAACGGCCGTGTGTTTTTAAGTAATATATCTTTGTAATTATAAGACCTGGCGGCATTTAGGGCTCTTCGCAGCTTCATAACCGCAGCAATAAGGGAAAATCGTTCTTATGTTTAATCCTCGCGCATTTGGGCTTGTCCTAATGAGTCTTACCATTTGGGCAGCTCCGCTAATTGTAAAAGCTAACACCAATGCGAATGAATTTTCAGCCGCCACACAACAGCAAATCGTTGAAAATGTCGATATTCAAGGCAATCGCCGTCTTCGCGACGACGACCTTCTCTATTACATCAAAACCCGTTCGGGTGATGTCTATGATCCCGCTGCCCTTGAACGCGATCTCAAGGAACTGCTTTCGCTAAATTTCTTCGACAAAACAGCTACCAGAGTGCTTACAACTGAAGGCGTCCGAGGCGGCGTTAACGTTATCTTCGAGGTCCGCGAACTGGCTATCATCCGCGATCTGCAATTCACCGGTAACAAGGTCATCACCGAATCCGATATCCTGAAAGCGTTTCGCGAAGGGCGCGTTGGCATCTCGAAAGAAGCGGTTTACGATCCGGTAAAGGCTCGCGGAGCAACCCGAATCCTGCGTGAAATGCTCGCTTCGAAAGGCTACCCGAATGCGAAGGTTAGTGTTAAAGAAGAAGAGGTTTCCGCTACCTCAATCGCGTTGACATTCGAGATCGAACAGGGCAATCGCTCACGCATTATAGAAATCGATTTTCAAGGCAATGAACATTTCAAGGATAGCGAACTCCGTGCACAGCTGACACTGGTCCAGGAAACAGGGCTTATTTCCCGATTTAAGGGGCAGGATATCCTCGATCTGCGAAAACTCCAGTACGATCTCGGGAAAAACGTTTTGGCGTACATGAAATCCAAAGGCTACTTTCAGGCCCGGCTTGGGGAGCCTGAAGTCGTCGGTCTCGGTGTTAAACGTACTGATTTTATTCCGCTGATCACGCTTCCGCTTCCGCTGATCTCGTCGAAAGACAATACGTTGAAAATCATCGTTCCGGTTACCGAAGGCAGAGTTTTTCGTGTCGGAACTCTTAAGGTAGAAGGAAACTCTATCTTTTCCGAACAGCAGATACTTGCATATGTCGGCCTGAAAACAGGCGAGATCGCCAATGGCAAACGTTTGCAGGACGCCGTTTACGAGGACATGAAAAAGGTCTACGGCGGCCAGGGCTTTGTGCTTTTCAACGCGGAATACGAACCGGAATTTAAGGACAATCCAGCAAATCCGAATGAAGGAATTGTCGATATCAAAATCATTATCGATGAAGGCAAGCAGTTCACGCTGCGTCGGCTCGAATTTACAGGCAATACGTTTACCCGTGATCGCGTTATGCGCCGTGAATTCCTGATCAATGAAGGCGATATCTACAATCAAAATTATCTCGATATTTCCGTTGCCCGCCTGAATCAGACGCAGTATTTCGACCCGATTGACAAAGATCAGGACGTTGAGATCCGAACGGATGAGGAACAGGGCGATGTCGATCTGATAGTCAAGATCAAGGAAAAAGGCCGCCAGCAGATCTCGTTCAACGGCGGTGTTTCAGGTATCGGCGGTTCATTTTTCGGCTTGGAGTATTCGACGAATAACCTCGCCGGGCGCGGTGAAATTTTGTCTTTTTCGCTAGGTGCTGGAAACCGGCAGCAGAGCCTGCAGTTTACGTATCAGGAGCCATACTTCAGAGACAGGCCGATCTCGGTCGGCTTCTCGCTGTTTGCGTCGAGGTATAAATTTTTCGGCGAAGGAACGGCCCTGACGCAGAACGCTAACGTTCTTAACGACCTATTTAATCCGCTTGGACAGGTCACGACAGATTCAGCCAACCTGTTTACGCAAAGCACTTACGGCGGTACATTGTTCGCGACGGCGCCGCTTTCTGAATTGTTCTTTAAGAAACGCAGATTCACTCAGTTTTCAAGGATTGGACTGACATATCAGCTTTCGGCTACAACCATCGCCGACCCGCCGATCAATAGTTCGGCCGACCCCTCGGCTCGCATCCCGGTCATTTACGCTCAACCGAATATACTTACAAGCCGTATCACCGGCTCATTCGTATACGACACGCGTCAACCGGCCTCAAATGGCATAGACACTTTGAGCGGAACGCAGCTAACCGCTTCATTTGCTCTCGCAGGTTTGGGCGGCGATGTGCGGACATATCAGCCGAATCTCAGCTTCTCGAAATACATCCCGGTCCGTCGTAAAAGGTCCAAAAATCCCGAAGTTTTTGCTTTCAGAATTCAGGCGGGAACCATCGGTGCATTTGCGCTAACGGACACGGTCAGAAACGCAAATTCGATTGCATTTGTCGGCGGCGTCCCCGCGTATGAGCGTTATTTTCTGGGCAGCGAGAACGATATACGGGGCTATAACTCCCGCAGCATAGGGCCTATAGCCCCGTTCGACACTTATGTCACAAGCCGTAATGTAGTGGCGACGACTAGCGCATCAGGAACGGCGGTTCCGATTTCCGGTTTTCCGGTCGGATCGCTAATACCGGGCGAGATTGCAGCTTTCGGCCAGTTAACCGGAGCAGGCGGTGCACGTCCCGCATTGTTTACAAGAAATTTCCGTTTTATTGGCGGCGACACTCAGATCCTCGGAAATTTTGAGTACCGTATTCCGATCTTTGGCCCGGCGACAATGGCGGTATTTGCCGATGTTGGTAGTGTATTCAATCTCAGAAAAAGCGGTACTCAGACGATCAACACCGAGTTTCTTGGGGACGACACTTTTCTTGGAGCGGGTAGACTTACTGCGTTGAGCCTGATCAATACACCGGTGCTTGAAAACAGTTTCGGCAGCATTTTGTATTATCGCGGCCGTGTACTTACAAAAACCGATTTCATCAACGAATTTTGCCGCGGGAACCGTTTCGGATGCCCGTCCAGCCTTTCGCCGGAGGTCCAGCAGATTTACCTTCGCGGCGAGGTTCAGCAGAATTCGCTGCTGCGGGTTGACGATAGTGCTTTTGGCAAGCTTGGCGATTTCAAAGCCAGTGTCGGATTGGAACTCCGTGTGCAGGTGCCGATTGTGAACGTTCCCTTTCGCCTGATCTACTATTACAACCCTAACGCAAAGCTTGGGTTCACCGAACAAATACCCGGTATTTTCCTACCCGGCAAGCGTAACGGGTTTAGATTCACGGTCGGCCGCACATTTTAGCATTAAGGACGGAAACGCGGGTGTTGATGAGCGTGGCGGTTCCTCTGCGGGAGTACGCTCCATATCTGTCCTGGTTTATGCCCGTTTGCCGGTGAAGACTCGCTAGAACGTGAACTCCAAACCGGTGGAAAATTGACAACGGTTGACTTATAACATAATATCGTCGTCTATTTTGCCGTTTTATTATTTAGGGACAGGCAACAATTTAAGAGAAAACAGTTTCTAAGATATAGTTTGAGATATCACCATCACTTGTTTAGCAAGTTTAAGGAGTAGTACATAAAATGAAAAGATTTAGTTTAATTGCCGTCAGCTTTATTTTTACGGCGGTTTTTGCAATGTCGGCATTAGCACAGGCGCCGGCGGCGACCGCGACCGGCAAGATTGGTCTGGTTAATGTCAATGCATTCGGCGACGACAAAGCCGGCATCACGAAATTTAGGAATGCGTTAAACACTCTCGATCCGGAATTCAAGGCCCTGAATGACGAGCTGAAGACGATGCAGACGAGGTTACAGACTTTAGCGGTTGAAATTCAGAAGTTGCAGCAGCCACCTACTCCGGGCGTTCCGCAAAAAGTTGACCCCGCCGCTCTTGCAGCAAAGGTGGAAGAAGGTCAAAACCTCGAGATCCAGGTCAAGCGGAAACAGGAAGACGGCAAGGCGAAATACGAACGCCGTTATCAGCAAGTAGTCGGGCCCGTATTTAGCGACATAGTTAAAGCACTTAACGATTTTGCCAGGCAAAAAGGCTATGCCGTTATTCTTGACGGTGCCAAGCTTGAAGAATCAGGACTTTTGATGGGCTTTGATGATAAATACGACGTTACTAAAGATTTCATCGTATTTTATAACGCCCGTCCTGCCGGAACAGCGACGACGGCAACGCCGAAGTAACCATCCAGCAGTTTTGATGAACAGTCCAGTAGTCGGTTGAAGTTTTTCTTCTGCTGGCTGCTGGCTTTTTACATTATTATGTCCAGTTCCAAACCCATCTACGATTCGCTGGCAATACAGCTGATTTTACCGCACCGCTATCCGTTTTTGTTTGTCGATAAGATCGTCGAGCTTGAGCCGCGCGTCAGGATCGTAGGGATGAAACAGGTGACGATAAACGAGCATTTCTTCGCCGGTCATTTTCCGGAGGCTCCCGTAATGCCGGGCGTCCTGCAGATCGAGGCGTTGGCACAGGTCGGAGCTATCCTAGCCCTCCGCGAATTCGAGAACCGCGACGAAAAGATTCCGTTTTTTAGCGGCATTGAGCACGCCCGCTTTCGCCGGCCCGTTGTTCCGGGAGACACCTTGATGTTGGAAGTAATTGCGTTACGTATCGGCAGTAAAGTACAGAAGATGCGTGGTATCGCTACCGTTGACGGGAAAGTTACGGCTGAAGCCGAGATAATGTGCGTCATCGCAAACCGGCCTAAGGAGTGAAAATATGGACGAATTTCGAATTGGTTATCGGGAAGCTTTGATCTATCTATCGGTTGCAAATGCGGTTATGGGAGTATTTTTCGGCTTCTTTCCTCTCATCACCGGCATTAAGTTGAAAAACGCCAAATATGGGGCCTTCGGATTTGTTGGATCGATCCTTGGCGGCGCCATTGCCGGTGTTTTTCTTTCATTTCCTATTGCTTTTATATTTAATTGGCTGATCCTGCGAAAGTCTTCGGAAAACGCCGCCGATGTTCCCACCGAGATCTCCCAAGTGCAATAATTTTCCACATGTCCCAGTTTATTCACGAAACCGCGATTGTCAGCCCAAAGGCGCGTTTAGGCGGCGATTGTTACATCGGTGCTTTTTCTATTATTGGCGACGAGGTAACTTTGGGAGACGGCGTTCGCATCGAGTCGAACGCAGTTATTGACGGCATCACATCCATCGGCGACGAAACCCACATTTTTCCATTTGTTTCCATCGGCCTCGCTCCGCAGGATCTCAAATACGCCGGCGAACCGACCACGACCGAGATCGGCAAACGCAATCATATCCGCGAATTCGTAACCATCCATCGCGGAACGGCGGGCGGCGGCGGGTTAACAAAGATCGGTGACGGCAATTTGCTCATGGCGCAGTCTCACGTAGCACACGATTGCCAGATCGGGAACGAGGTCATAATGGCAAATGCTGCAACGCTTGCCGGCCACGTCGAGATCGCGGATCGGGCCAACATCGGTGCTTATTCCGGCGTGCATCAATTTTGCCGCATCGGATTAGAGGCGTTTGTCGGCGGCTATTCGGTGGTTGTAAAAGACGCTCTGCCATTCGCGATAATTCAGGGCAATCACGCAAAGTGTTTCGGCCTGAACAAAGTCGGAATGAAACGCCGCGGTTACTCGAAAGACATTATCGAAAAGCTGCATCACGCATTTCATTTATTGCTATCGGCTAAATTAAACACGACGCAGGCTGTTGAAAAAATACGGGAGGAAATATCTGGCTGTCAGGAAGTTGACCTGGTCGTAGAGTTTATCGCAACCTCAAAACGTGGTGTTGTGAAATAGTATTGCAAACGAAAGAAACGCGAGTGTGAACGAGCGTGCAAACAATTGCGAACATCTAACTCCAGTATTATAAGGCACGCTCCATAACTGTCGCGTTTCAGCTCATACTCGCAACTCTGTGCTAAAATCTTGGCTCAAGTAATGGATAATAATAGGCAAAACGACGAAGTTCTGGACGAATTCGGCAAGCGCATTCAGCGTTGCTATGGATGTTTTATCGCATATCATTTAAAGGACATGTACCTTGGCGAAGACGTAACGTTCTTTTGCGACCACTGCAAAGACGAAACGATGTTTCACTTTGACGATTTCGCATGCCTCCTGGATGTTTCAAAGCTAAAAGAGGTTGCAGAAGCCGATCATCATCACTGACCGTGAACGTAACGCTTTTCATCGAAAATGCCAATGAATCGAAGACCGTCGAACTTGGCGAAGAACTGACAATCGGGCGCACTCCGGCTGCGCAGTTGGCGTTGGACGATTCCGGGCTTTCCCGCATCAACACAACTTTTTTTGTCGAAGGCGATGAGGTTCTCTTAACGGACGAGAACTCGACAAACGGGACGTTTTTGAATGGTGAGAGGATTTCCGGCCGGCCGCGAATTGTTCATGACGACGATCGGATCAAGATCGGCAGCCACACTACGATCCGCGTAAGGATCAAGGACGGCCGCACCGCAGTCTCAGCAAGCCCGGATCATGTCGGAGCGATATCACCACCAAACCCCGTCGATATCGTTTCTCCACGAATCGCAAACCAAGTTCCCGTTGCAAGCTACAGTGGGTCCGAAAGGCCGCCAGTAATCTTGATCGCCGCGGTTGGAATGACGCTGGCAATCATCATTTTCGGCGCACTCGCATATTGGATCGTATCCGGTCGCGAGGGAAAAAAAGCTACCGGCCCAGGATCAAAAACGCCGCCAGTAATCACTACTTCTCGAATCCCTGTCCGCGTGATCGATCCTCTCGGTGGCGAAGACGAAGACGATCTTGATGATCTGATCGCTTCGTGGGAAACGGCGGAAGACGAAATCAAGGCAGAGAATGTGGCGGATGTTGCCGTCACATCGACAGATACCGATGAAGCCGATCTTAACGTTACCTCCGCATTCCTCGCAGAACGGCAAAAGAAGGCATTCGAGGATCGCCCCGGCGAAAAGGGCATACGTCCGGGCGGACTGAATGTGCCTAGAGAGCTTTTCGGCGACGGCGTTATAAAGCAAAAGCGCAAGCTCGGTGAAATGAAGGTCGGCGGTTATCAGCAGCCTCTCGATTTTTCCGAACTTGCCGAAAAGCGCCTTAGCCGCAAGCTGATCGAAATGCCAATGGCTATGAACAGCTTTTATCTCGATGTCGGCGGCAGCGCCAGCGATGCGCCTTTTAAATCGTTTAGTTTTCGTGAGGAACCGGCTGAAATTCAGGTCGGCTCGCCAAAATATGGGATTTTGTCGAAACTGGCAGGCAATTTCGCTGGTCAAAAATACGACCTAAATAACGCGGGCGACCGGAAACAAATGCGAATGCGGCTCCTGCGCATGTTTAATCCAAAAGCGAAACCGATTTTGCGCGAACTTGCCGACAGCTATTTCAAGCAGTTCGGCCGTCCGCTTCGGGTTACGTCGTTGACCCGCTCGATGGACTATCAGATCGGCCTAAATGCCAGCAATCCGAATTCATTCAAGGTTCGGGACGAGAACTCTTTGCCGCCGCATACATCCGGCTGTGCATTCGACCTTGCACGCAAGCACATGCCCGCAGACGAGCAGAATTTCGTCATGACAAAGCTCTCGGAGATGGAAAAAGAGGGAAAACTCGATGCCCTTATCGAATACGGAGCAAACGCCTGTTTCCACGTTTTCATTTACGACGACGGCAACCCGCCAAAGATGTAATAGTAGAACTGGCTGTCAGCCTGTTTATATGTCTCCGGCCTATTTGAATAATTTCACTCTTTGCGTCCTTTCCGGCAAATACTTAAAATTAAATCGTGGCCGAAAAGGAAAAGCAAACATTCACGGGTTTAGCTGCCCGATTAGGACGGCTCGCGGCCGATAAGCGAAGGGCAGCTTTGGAGGTCAGCGCCGCCCTTGCGGGGGTTTCGCTGCGTGTTAGCCGGACGTTTGTCGAGGCGGTGCCGAAGGCTGCAAAGGTGCTTACAGCGGACGATCTTCGAAACTGGGGTGAGATGGGCCGCCGCCTCGCGATGGGTGACGCCGAAACAGGTGTGCATTTCTTTACACGCGGTGTAAGCGGCCTCGGCAAAATCCCCAAAGAAGCGAGGCCCGATATCTTTCGAATCAGTACGCGGCAATTAATCCTGTCCAGCTCGATCGCTCTAGAAACTTTTGAATTCGTGCCGACATTAGCGGACGCGATTAATGACGACCAGCTTTTGACGGCAACCCTGAAGCTGGCGGCCGAGATCGCAAACCGGTCCGCCAAGCACAGTGCTGAGTTTTTGCAAAGTACTCCGCCTGTCGCTCGCTCTCTCGACGTCTTCGATGATAGAAAAACCGAGGTCGTTGAGGCCGTATTCGATCTCGGCTCACTTTTCGCCACGCGTACCGGCGGTATGACGGCGGATCTTTGGACCGGCCTTCCAAAGGTGCTTGACGGACTCTCCGCCGATAACGCAATTCTCCTGATGAACCATGCGGCGAAGATTCTGGAATATGGAGCGAGCGTAACGCTTCATTTCGTGTCGGCCGGAAGCGACGTGTTGCGCCGAGTCGATGGAGCTTTCGACGATTGGTACAGCGTACTGAGCAAGGTCGGCAATCAGGGCAACGCGGTCTTGATCGCATTCTTGCGTGCGACGCCGAAATTCTTCGGTCAGATTCTCGCAAATTCTACTAAACACGGTTCGCCGCTTGATGCTGAGACGCTTTCATTGATCAAAAGAGTTCTCCGCCTGACCGGTGAGATCGCCGAGGCCGATGCGGAAAGCGGACTCGCGGCATTTCGTTCCAGCACGGCTGCCTTAAAAAAGGTTTCGCTCGACCAATTCGAGGAATGGATCGAAACGGGCCTGCGTGAAAAGTACGC
>JAYSON010000304.1:0-14879 GCA_043722725.1 Chloracidobacterium sp. | reverse complement strand
GAGCGCGGCATCGGATAGCCCAGATCAATGAGCGCCATTTGAACTAGGTGGATAGCGCGTCCGCTAGCAGCACCCTTACTTAAGGTAATTCCGTTCGATGCGTTGACCAATCTTTTGCTGCTAAAAAATCTTGGGGATTGTAATGCCATATGATTCCTCCAGAAAATATTTGCTTGTCCAGTTCAAGATTTGAAGGCGATACCCTCTCGCCTGAGAAACTCAAGGACCGGTCGTTTGAAACGCATTCACGTTGTATAAATCGAGTTCATCGACTAGCAGACGGACATGCTCCTTGGATTTTGCTGTCGGCTAGAAAAGATTCGAGGAAAATTGAGTGAGAAATCGTAGAGATCGCTATCCTGAGCGAGAGGCGCTCCGAAAGCCCGCGTCGTCGGTTGTCGAGCGAATTCACTGGTCTGGGGGCACCACTTTCGTCCGGCATTGCTGATTCTCGGCGGCGGGTTTCTCATACCGCGATAATAAGAGTCTATAACTGGGCGGTGGTCGCTTTTTGAAACGCGCGTGTGGCGGCCGCGTTATCAAAAAATTCGTGGAAGCCGGTCATTTTTCCATTCTTGACGGTACATATATGCACCCATTCGGTTGAGTAATGACGACCCGTCGACCGCACGGTGGCAGTCGATCTTCCCAAAACCACTACTTTGTCATCTTGTGCTATAAACTCTCGCGGCTCAAAATCGGTAATATCCTCGGCACCCCCCAATAGACTGAAAAATTCTTCGACAGATTCGCGGCCATGCCAAAACCCGGAAAAGGGAGCATTTTCGATCTCCGGCACCGTCCAATCTATATCATCGGCGCAAAGATCAAGCAGGCCCGGAATGTCGCCGCTTCCAAATTTCTCATAACACTCACGTATCGTGTAAGTATTGGCTTCTTCGTTCATTCTCACCTCATGTACGGCTTCGAAATAGAAGCCGGAAGACTGTCAGCGGGAGGGTTGCGGTAGTCGGGATTATAAAACACTTTTTATAAAGTGCAAAGAAAATTTTTGTGAGCGAGAAAAATAGATCTCTCAAGCCGTTAGTAAACCTGTAAACCAAACTTTCACATTGCGGTTGGGGCGTCAGAATGCGGAATAAAGCACTTTCGGCAACGAGCCTCGTATTTGTCGCTTGCGCCAACCTCGACGCGTTCTTCGGATTCGACGGTCCGTTGCGTATAGTTAGCCGTTGAACCGCATTTGACACAAATGGCGTGAATTTTGGTGATGTATTCTGCGATGCAAAGGAGCTGCGGCATCGGTTCGAACGGCTGCCCGGTATAATCCTGATCGAGACCGGCTACGATCACTCGTACGCCCATATTCGCAAGCTCATTGACGACATCGACGAGTTCCGGATCAAAAAACTGCCCTTCGTCTATACCGACAACCTGCGTTTCCGGAAGTACCTGTTTCATCAATTCAGCTGCGGTTGTTACGGGTGACGAATCGTGCTTCCGGCCCGAATGCGACGCTATCTCGGCGAGCGAGTAGCGGGCGTCGATACTCGGTTTAAATACCTGTACTTTCTGACGCGCAATGCGAGCTCGATTAAGCCTTCGGATAAGCTCCTCCGATTTGCCGGAAAACATCGATCCGACAATGACCTCCACCCATCCCGTACCGTTCTGCCTTTGTTTTCGGCGTTCTTCCGTATTGTCGAATGCAAATTCTTCAACCATAATGGGCCAAAAATTAAAGTTCCCTGATCTGATTTTTGAAGGAAAGAAAGGTTAGCACGAACACGGATGAAAGTCATTTTCGACGATCTGTATGTCAGTTCACCCGCAGATCGCTGCCCGTCATTTCGGCTGGTTTTTCTATACCGAGAATGCCGAGAATTGTCGGTGCAACGTCTTTGAGCGATCCGTCTTGCACAAGTCTCGTATTGGCAGCCATGTGGTCAACAAAATGAAACGGAACCCGGTTCGTCGTTGGCTCCGTCTTCGAAATGCCGTTCGCCGCATCCGCCATCTCTTCACAGTTGCCGTGTGACGACGTGATTAACGCGATACCGTTAACTTCTCGCACCTTTTCCAAAACTCCGCCGAGACATGTGTCCACAAACTGCAGCGCCTCGACGGTCTTTTCGAAATTTCCAGTTTCAGCCAACAGGTCGGGAGCCGGAAAATTGACGACGAAAACGGCTTGATTGTCCGATTCGATACCGCGCAAGAATTGGTCGGCTATCTTGAAACTCTTCGATTCCGGATCGTTTTCGAGCGTCTGCACACCGATACTCGGAACGATAATATGGTTCTCATGCGAACCGCCAGTGTCCGTATTGCAGTTGAAATAACTGGATACATGCGATGAGCGAGCAGTTTCGGTTATCCGATAATTTTGGAGGCCGTTTTGCTCGAAGACCTGAGCCAGCACATTACGCTCCGTCGGACGTTCGAAAGCGACCGGCAGGTTGAACGAACGGTCGTACTCCGTTAGACATACGGTGTAAATTCGCGGCTTCGCTCCGGACGGGTCCGGCACCGAAAGCGAGCGAACAATCTGCCGCATTTGCTCGGGTTTATGGTTAAAAAATACGACAAGGTCGCCGTCTTTCACGGTGGCAAGTGGAACATCCATTTCCTTTTCGATTATGATCGGCGGGATAAACTCGTCGGCGATCCCGCGCAGAAACGACGCGCGAATTGCCGATACGGCATCGAAACTTCGCTCGCCTTCACCGTGAACGAGCATCGTGTAGGCACGGGCCGTGCGCTCCCAATTTTCGCCGCTGTCCATCGCATAAAAACGGCCGCACAGCGACGCGATCCGTCCGATCCCGATATCGGCCATCTTTATTTCGAGAGCATCGACGTATATATCGGCTGTCCGTGGTTGAACGTCGCGTCCGTCGAGAATGCCATGAACAAAAACCTCGCCCACACCTCCGCGTTTCGCCATTCGCAATAGAGCGAAAAGTGTTTCCGGCGAGGAATGTATTCCGCCGTCGCTTAGCAAGCCGATAAAATGCACCGCCGAATTACCACTGGAAGCTTTTCCAAACGCCGCTCGCAAAACCTCATTATTAAGAAATTGACCAGACGCAACGGCCCCTGCAATTCGGGCCACTTCGGTATGAACGATCCGCCCGGCCCCGAGCGTCAAATGCCCAACCTCCGCGTTACCGGCAGCGTCCGCGGATAGCCCGACTCGATTGCCGGACGCGGCCAGGCTCGTTTGCGGATATTTTGCGCAGACCGCGTCGTAATATGGCGTGTGAGCAAGAGCGATCGCATTACCGCTGGTTTTCGGCGAAACACCCCAGCCATCAAGTATTATAAGTGCGAGCGGCCGTGTGATGTCATTGCCCATATCGAATGGTTTGTCGTAGACGCCGCGATCGGAAAATACATGGAGCGGTAAAAAAAGTCGATAATTTCTACGGTTTTATTATAGCCGAAATTGGGCGCAATTTGGCAATAGTTTAGTTAGTAGGCGTTGGGTGCGGCCCTCTCCATCCATCGTTCGGGAAACTTTAACGCTTGAAAGCCAAACTTCTCATACAGGCTGTGTGCATCGCGAGTCGCCAAAACCCAGCGTCGCAGCCCTTGAAGATCTGTATGAGAAATGATCGTTTCCATCAGCCATTTGCTCAGGCCTTGTCCTCGAAACTCGTCGATTATAAAAACATCGCCGACGTATGCAAAGGTCGCGAGGTCGCTAATCACTCGGGCAAATCCGATCTGCCGTTCGTCGTGATAAACGCCGAAACATATCGAATTTTCAATCGCCGTAATGGTTTGTTCGATCGTGCGTTCCCGGGCCCAGTACGATTCGTTCGTCAAGAAATTTTGTATGAAATCGGTCTGAAGCCGCCCATTGTCGGTATCGATTTCATATTTGCCATTTGCAACTTTCATCGCTACTTATTTAAGTTGGTAAAACGCCTTTCGGCCTGGATATTTTGCGGAATCGCCGAGGTCTTCTTCTATACGCAGCAGCTGATTATATTTCGCGATCCGGTCTGAGCGGCAGAGGCTTCCTGTCTTGATCTGCCCGGCGTTTGTCGCGACGGCTAGGTCGGCGATAAACGTGTCTTCGGTTTCGCCGGAGCGGTGCGAGATGACGGCGGTCATGTTGTGTGTCCGGGCGAGCTCAACGGCGTCAAGCGTTTCGGTCAGCGTACCGATCTGGTTGACCTTGATCAAAATGGAATTGGCCGCATTCTCGTCAATTCCCTTTTGCAGAAATTTTGTATTGGTCACGAACAGGTCGTCGCCGACAAGCTGGACGCGTTTGCCGACCGAATCCATAAGATTCTTCCATCCGTCCCAATCGTTTTGGGCCATGCCGTCCTCGATTGAGATTATCGGGTATTTATTGCACCAATCGGTCCAATAAGCTGCCATTTCTTCGGATGAAAGCCCGCGCTTGTCCGACTTTTTGAAGACGTATTGGCCATCCTGATAAAATTCGCTTGCCGCCGGATCGAGTGCGAGCATCACGTTGTCACCGGCCTTATATCCTGCTTTATCGATAGCTTCGAGAATCGTTTCGACCGCTTCCTCGTTCGATTTCAAGTTTGGAGCAAAACCGCCTTCGTCGCCGACACCGGTTGAATAGCCACGTGATTTAAGGACTGATTTCAGGTTGTGAAATATCTCCGCGCCCATCCGCAGTGCCTCGGTAAATGAATCGGCACCGACGGGCAACACCATAAACTCCTGAAAATCGACGTTGTTGTCGGCATGAGCGCCGCCGTTGAGGATGTTCATCATCGGCACCGGCAGCGTTTTGGCATTCGCCCCGCCGATGTAACGGTAAAGCGGCATTTCGAGAAACGCGGCGGCCGCACGGGCGTTCGCCAGGGAGGCGGCAAGGATAGCGTTTGCGCCGAGTTTGGATTTGTTCTCGGTGCCGTCCATATCGATCATCGTCTGATCGATAAGCGTTTGATCGAGAGCGTCGAGCCCCTCGAGTTCGCGGTTGATCTTGTCGTTGACATTCTCAACCGCCTTCAAAACGCCCAGGCCGAGATATCGAAGCTTATCGCCGTCGCGAAGTTCGACGGCCTCATTCTCCCCTGTTGACGCCCCGCTCGGCACCGCCGCCCGTCCAGTCGTACCGTCCTCAAGAACCACTTCTGCTTCGATAGTCGGATTGCCCCGCGAATCCATTATTTCCCGTGCCCAAATCTGTTCGATTAGACTCATTCGTTTAGAAACTCCAGATAAAGATTGTTTTTGCTGCCAATAAAATAAACTTAGCTTGAATCCGAATTAAAGACAAAAGCCGTGCAAACTAACGTCTAAAATCGGCCCTCGCCGCATTAGATAGAAATGTCGACTTCTAGTTCCTGCGTTTTTTCCATGCGAACCTGCATAACGCGTCGCTTGTGAACCTTTTCAACGCTAAAAATATGGCCGTTGAACGGAACCTTGTCGCCGACAGCGAGTATAGTTCCAGCGACTGACATAAGAAATCCGGCAACTGTTGTGTAGCCATCCGAGATGGGCAAATTCATATCGAGCCGGCGATTCAGGTCCCTCACCGCAAGGCCGCCCTCTAGCAAAAAGCTTCCGTCCGTCTGTTCGTGGATCTGCTCGTTCAATTCTTCGTCATGTTCGTCCGAAATTTCACCGACAATCTCTTCGAGCAAATCTTCGAGCGTGATAATTCCTTCAACGCCGCCGTGTTCATCGACAACAAAACCGAAATGGAACTTCTCCTTCTGCATCTGCCGGAGCACATCTTCGAGCCGCGCGGTATCGACCACGTACATCGGTTTCTGGATTATGCGTTCAAGTTTGAACGCCTTCGGCCGTAAAATGTACGCCAGCACATCCTTGCTGTGTACAAACCCGGCGATATCGTCCAGCGAACCGCGATAGATCGGAATCCTTGAATAGCCGTGCTGGTGAAACGCGTTGACTATGTCTTCGAGTTTGCTGCTTTCGGGAATAGCGACGATCTCAGTACGCGGTATCATCGCTTCTTTGACAGTCGTTTCCGAGAATTCGAAAACCTTGTTTATGAGGCGGCGCTCTTCCTTGTTTACATGACCGCTTTCTTCAGAGATTCGAATAAGCTGGCGTATTTCGTCTTCCGTATAGCTCGAACCGTGTTCGCCGGATGGATGCAGACCAAACAACCGGACTGTTTTTGTACCAGCCCAATCAAGCAGCCGGATCGGGTAGCTAAAAATTTTGTAAAAGATCTCTAACGGCAACGCGATGAGCATTGAGATTTTTTCCGACAATTCGAGCGCGGCGGTTTTCGGGGCAAGCTCTCCGAAAACAATATGCAAACACGTTATAATGGAGAACGCGATGGCAAAAGATATTCCGTGCAGGACGGCTCCTGAGGCAAGAAACGCGACTCCCGTGGCCTCTCCTACATAGACCAGCACAGGCTCAAGCAATGATGCCACTGCAGGCTCGCCAACCCAGCCCAGACCAAGCGAGGCAAGAGTTATACCTAGTTGTGTAGCCGAAATATATGCGTTTAGGTTGTTTAATAGTGCGAGAACTCTTTCCGCGGGTTTGCTGCCTTCCGCGACCAATGCCTCAATACGAGATTTTCGTACTGCAACCAGCGCAAATTCACTGGCGACGAAAAAGCCGTTTGCAAGAACAAGAAATATTACGAGGAAAATGTTGAAAGCTGACCGAAGAAGAGTCGGTGTTTCCATCAGATCCGAAGCTTCGGCAAAGAAAAACAGAAAAAATAAACTAGCGGGGTCGTCCATTGCGGAATAGAAACGTTATCTGACTGACTTTCTTCGCGAAAATCTCAATCATTTCTCCTTGAAAGCAGTATATCCGCATTCGTCACGGATGAATTGCAGAAGTATAGCATAATTCCCGGATTGGTCGCTGCGGCATTGGTATCAGCCGATACGGCCATGATCCGAATGTCTCAGACTTCCCTTTCAAACTTGCGGCTATCGATCATCTCCTGAATCAGCATCCGGCATGAACCGCAGCCACTACCGGCCCGGCATGCTTTGGTCACTTCGCTAACGCTCATTGATGAATCTGCGTCGATGTACGCGTCGATCGTTTCTTCCGAAACCCCGAAACACGTACAGATCAAAGCCTTTTCGCCGCTAAACTCTTCAAGAACATACGCACGATAATCACCAAGAGCGTCCTTCAAAGCACCAAAAACCAATTCTGAGCATTGTTGGCGAGCTGGAGGAAATTTCTCAAGCTCACCATCTAACATCCGCTCATAATCGTCTTGCCCAAGGCCGTGCAGGTCGGTGAGTTCCCGGCCAATGAGCATTTCCGCGACCGCGTCGGCAGCGGCTATCAAATATCCGCAGCCGTTGGTCTGAAACCCGGCTTGCCTGATCGCTTTTACATCGTTTTCGATCTCAAGCGAGATACGAACGAAGGAACCGCATTCGAAACTTACACTCGTGCCGACGGCATTCGCGCCGCGAGCTTTTCCCGCGTTTTGCGGTGATCGAAATCGAGCGTTTATCTTGGCCGGATAGAATGTCATCAACTAGAAAGTAGAAATTAACCGCACAAAAGTAAAGACGGATCGGGATTCCATTAGCACACAATCGGCTCGAAGTCCGGTTTTTCTTCACAACGCGTTGAGCCATCGCTAAAATTTTCTGTAAAATACTCTCGATGAAGTTTTTCCTTGTTTGTCTTTTTCTCTTTGGCGGTCTGATTTCGCTGTCGTGCAGACCGGCGGCGGCTCCGGTTTTGGTCGGCAACAAACCGATATCCATTAACGATGTCCCGATGAAAGACGCCCAAGCAAGGCCTCTCAAGCCCGTACCGGAAATGAGCTGGACGGGTTTTGAGGGAAATGTTCAGAAGCTAAAAGACTATCGCGGCAAGGTCGTAATTCTCGATTTCTGGGCGACCTACTGTCCGCCCTGTATCGAAGAAATACCGCATCTGGAGGCTTTACAGGCTAAGTACGGGCCTGATGAACTTCTTATCGTCGGACTGCATGTCGGCGGCGACGAAGACAGACCGAAGGTCCCGGAATTCGTGGAAAGGCTGAAAATCACATATCCTCTCGCTTATCCGGAGGACGCCCTGACGACATTCATTTTCGGTGCTGAATCCGCGATACCGCAAACCGCGATCTTCGACCGGCAGGGACGATTGGCAAAAAAGATCGTCGGATTCGATGACAGGATCAAGGCCGAACTTGATGAAGCGGTCGAAACCGCTTTGCGCTCAAATGATCAAAAACCTTAACATCAACGATCGAAGCGAACGGCTGCAAACGCTCGAACAGATATCGGCGGGCGGCGTCGCGTTTCGTGAAATAGACGGCCATATCGAGATCGCTATCATCCTGACAAATCCCGAAAGACGCTGGCAATTGCCAAAGGGCATGATCGATGAAGGTGAATCGGCGGAACAGGCGGCTGTGCGTGAGGTCCGCGAAGAAGCCGGCATCGAAACCGACCTCATCGCCCCGCTCGACAAAACAGAATACTGGTTCTCCGCCGATCGCAACGGGACGCGCACCCGCTTTCACAAATTCGTACACTGGTTCTTGATGCGGTACCGCTCGGGCAATGTCGAAGATCACGATCACGAGGTAATCGAAGCACGTTGGGAGGCAGTAGATTCCGCCCTTAAAATGCTTGTTTTTAAGAACGAACGGGATGTGGTTGAGAAAGCTTTGCAGACGATCAAATCGAATTAGACTGAATACTGATTATGCGTGATATCCCCGTAGGCAACGGACGGTTGCTGGTTAATTTCGACGACAAATACCAGATCCGCGATATTTATTTCCCGCATGTCGGGCAGGAAAACCATTCCGAGGGATTCCCGTTCCGGTTTGGCTTGTGGGTTGATGGTGAATTTTCGTGGATTTCGTCAGATGATTGGGAGAAAAAGCTATGCTATCTTCCGCAAACGCTCGTCACGGACGTCACATTGTCCAACGAAAAACTGGGCATCAAGATCGTATCAAACGACACGGTTGCCAGCCACGACAACATTTTTCTGCGAAAGGTCCGCGTCAGAAATCTTCGCGATGCAGCCCGTCAAATTCGAGTATTCCTGCACCACGATTTTAGGATCTACGAAAACAAGGTCGGCGATACTGCATTTTACGATCCGGAAACGCTCGCTCTCATCCATTACAAAAAGCACCGGTATTTTTTGATCAATACAGAACCGCATTTCAATTCCTTCGCCACGGGCCGCAAGGCTTTTCGCGATCAGGAAGGCACTTGGCGAGATGCGGAAATCGGCGTGCTTCGCGGCGGCCCGATCACGGAGGGCTCGGTCGATTCAACGATCGGCCTATATGAATCGCTCGAACCAAACGGAACGTTTGAATTTTTCTACTGGATCGCCGCCGGTATTTCTTATGACGATGTCTCGAAATTAAACGCCCACACGCTTGAGCGCGGACCGCAGAATTATATAAATCACACCGAAAATTACTGGCGCGTTTGGGTTGAAAAAAACGCAACCGATTTCCAGGATCTTTTGCCGAAGGTCACTGAAATGTACAAGCGTTCGCTTCTGATTATGCACACGCAGATCGACCGTGACGGCGCAATACTGGCGGCAAATGATTCGGATGTGGCCGAGCGGGCGACTGATCATTATAGCTATCTATGGACACGCGACGGGGCCTTTGTCGCAAACGCTCTCGACCTCGCCGGTTATGCCCATATAACACGCAAATTTTTCGACTTCTGCAGTAACCTGGTTCATCCTAGCGGCTATTTTCTGCAGAAATACAACTCGGACGGAACGGTCGCGTCCGGCTGGCACGCGGCGTGGGATGTTGAGGGGCGCAAACAGCTTGTGCCGATTCAGGAAGACGAAACGGCGTTGGTGCTGTGGGCCCTGTGGCAGCATTACGACAAATACCGCGATCTCGAATTTGCGTACCGTCTCTATCGCAAAGTCGTCGTCTGCTGCGCCGATTTCATGGTTGATTTTCGCGATCCCGAGTTGAAGCTGCCGAAGCCGAGCTGGAATCTTTGGGAAGACCGACGCGGGATTCATACCTATACTTGCTCGACGGTCGTCGCCGGTTTGCGCGCGGCTGCAAATTTCGCTCGTCTTTTTGCCGAGAACGATCGAGCGTCCCGCTATCAGACGGCGGCCGACGAGATCGTTGAAGCAATGTCGGAACACCTATATAGTCACGAACTTGGACGGTTTATTCGTTCGATACACGTCAACGGCGATGATTCTTTCTCGGGGGACACAGCAATCGACGCATCATTATTCGGCACGTTCTATTTCAACTGTTACTCGCCCGATGACGAAAAGGTGGTAAAAACCATGACGGCGATAGAAGAAATGCTTGCTGTAGGCGGCGGCATTGCACGCTTTCAGAATGACTCGTATATGCGTGTTTCCGACAATGCCACCGGCAATCCGTGGTTCATATGCACGCTTTGGCTCGCCGATTATTACATCGCGGCGGCAAAAACGGCTGAAGAATTGGGTAAGGCTTTGAAGATCATCGAATGGACGGTCGATCACGCCCTGCCTTCGGGAGTATTGGCGGAGCAAATGAATCCATTAACCGGCGAACCTGTCTCGGTGTCGCCGCTGACGTGGTCGCATTCGACCTTCGTTGCTACCGTGAAGAATTACCTACAAAAGAACGGAGATTTGATAGCTGGATGAGAATTGAAGCAAAGCACCATACCATCGGCCCGCGTATTCTCGCCGGTATAATAGACTTATTTGGTTGTAATCACTCTGGTGATCCTTAAAGTTTTTCTCGAACGGCCGGGAGCGTCAAGAGCCTTGTTGATCATACTAGCCGTCGTCGGTTTTACGGCCGGGCATTTTTACAACGTTTATTTTCATGGGCGCTTTGGTCAGACCCTCGGGAAGATGGTTGCAAAGGTTAAGGTCCTTACCGTTGATGAGCAGCCAATATCATACCTTCAAGCTTTCGTGCGTGACTCGCCCTACGTTGTGCTTGCTCTCTTGGCCCTTGGCTTCGAGGTATTCTCAATACTAACTCGCGACGTTGCGGTTACGGCGGCGGCAACTCGGATTTGGAATATCCATTCTGTTCTAATGACAGCCTTTGTCGTCGCCGATATTCTCGTAACTCTTGCAAATCCAAAACGCCGATCGCTTCACGACCTAATCGCTGGAACGGCGGTGGTACGGACAGATGTCTGACGCTTTTTTACTTCCAGCCTTTTGGCACTTCTACAATTTATCCAGATAGGCGTAAGATAGCTCTTTATGCGTAAAGCGAAAATCCTGGCCACACTCGGCCCTGCCTCAAACAACCAGGCAACTATAGAAAAGCTGATCGAAGCGGGCGTCAGCGCCGTTCGGATCAATATGTCGCACGGCTCGCACGAGGAGCACGCCGACAACATCATACTTGCGCGGGCCGCAGCCCTCAAACTGAAGCGCGCTCTCTCTATACTCGTCGACCTCTCCGGGCCGAAGATCCGCACACGAACGCTCAAAGACGCATCGCCGGTGGAACTGAAAGTAGGCGAGCTGTTTACGATCACAACCCGTGAAATCCTCGGCAACCGGCACGAAGTTTCGACGAATTTCAGCCATCTTCCCGAAGTCGTCGAGCCCGGAACACGCATTCTGGTCGATGACGGGGCAATCGAGTTGATGGTTGAATCCAAGTCGGAAACCGACGTCATCTGCCGCGTCATTGTCGGTGGCTGGCTGAAAGAACGCAAGGGCATCAATCTTCCGAATACGCCGCTCCCGATTCCGTCGATGACGGAAAAAGACCATGCAGATCTGATCTGGGCGATGAAGCAGAATGTCGATTACATCGCTCTTTCATTTGTCCGCAAAGCTGAAGACTGCCGCCAGGTTAAGGACCTGATAAAACAACTTAACACCCGTACAATGGGCCGCGCATTGCTTGTCGCGAAGATCGAGATGGCCGAAGCGATCGAGAACCTCGATGCGATAATTGCGGAGACCGACGGCGTGATGGTTGCCCGCGGCGATCTAGGTGTCGAAACTAGCGTTGAGCTTGTGCCGGTCTATCAAAAACGAATCATCGAAAAGGCGGTCGCCAATGATAAATTCGTCATCACAGCGACGCAGATGCTGCAGTCAATGATCGACAGCCCGACGCCGACGCGGGCCGAAGCTTCGGATATCGCGAATGCAGTTTGGGATGGCAGCGACGCGGTTATGCTTTCAGCGGAAACCGCCTCGGGAAGCTATCCGGTCGAAGCGGTGAGCACAATGGGGCGAATAATCGACGCCGCCGAGACCGTCAAGCCCGAGCAGCTTCGAAAGCCCGTTAAATTCTCGCAGCCGCCCTCGGGCCGCACCAGTCAGGCGCTGTGCAAGGCCGCCGCCTACGCCGCGAAGGAAATGATTACCGAAAAAATTGCCGTTTTCACCGAATCGGGCCTCATGGCGCGGCGCCTCTCAACCATTCGCTCAGGCCTCCAGACATTCGGACTAACCAACTCCCGCGATGCCTGTAATCAACTGGCCCTTATCTGGGGCGTCGAGCCTTACATGCACGAGAGCGGAGGTTCCACAAAGGAAATGCTTCGGGAAGGCGAAAAAACTCTCCTAAAAGCCGGTGTCGTCGAACCCGGCGAAACCCTAATCATGATGGCCGGCCGCCTCTCGGGCCTCGGCCTCTCCAGCTCAGTGATCGTCTGGACTATCGGCGAAGACGTACCGCGGCGGTGATGCTGAGATGCTTACAACTTGTTCGTCGGTTTTACGTTGAGGGAGATTTTAGTTTTTTATGTCCTTATTTTTAAGGCACTGGGCTTTAATTTTTTCAACTGCGCGTTGCAATTTTTGTTTGCCGTCTGGCGTAACCGACTCAACCATTGTGTTTTCAAGATATTTAACACCTATCTTTAATCTCCGAAAATGTCGTCTTGAATAAACCAAGGGTGAGACGATTAGCTCCGTCTCACCCAAAAGTCTTTCAATAACTATTCATCAGATAGTCGCGGCCTTACCGAAAAGCTGTTCCGACGCCATTGCGGCACCTTTGACGCGCGATTCTATCTTTTGGAACGCGATGTCGCGGGCGACGTCCGGTGAGCCGTGTTTTGGTTTGACGTCGATGCTGAATGGAGAGAAGCCGCAGTCATCGGTGGCTCCCAAACGATCGACCGGAATGTATTTCGCCGCCAAGAGCAGGTCGTCACGCACCTCTTCAGGCGTTTCAACTCGCGGATTCAGCGGGTTGATCACGCCGATAAATGCCACCTGTTTGACGCCGTTCGCATCTTCGCGGCTGTGCTCGCCGATCAGCTTGTAAACGCGTTCTTTGTCGGCTTCGCTGGCAAGTTGGATAAGAAAGTATCCTGCATTCATCTTAAACATGCTCGGAAGCAGCTCGGCATAATCCACGTCACCGCTGTGCGTCGAGTCGCAGTCGCCCCCGGGACACGTGTGGATACCAATATCTTTGCGTTCTTCGGCTGTAAAACGGTCAAGCACGCGATTATTCAGATCGATAAAACTCTGCAGCATGCCGCGGCCGGTCCACGGATTGTTCGGATCGTTGCGGCAGGCAAGTCGGCCCTCGGTAAAGTCGATCGAAACGCGCGCCGCCCCGGCCGCGAAAGCGAGGCGGATGTCCTTTTCACATTCATCGACAAGATCGCTTAGAAACTCTTCGCGTGTATAGCCCGGAACTTCGCCATCCAACGGGTACAGCAAAGCCAGCATTGACGGTGCGATCACCGCCTGCTTGAGCGGAGTCGACGCCATTTTCATGGCTTCCTTTAGATAATCCGAAGCGTACGTTTTATATCTGAACGGCCCGCCCGTCAATCGGGGTAATTGCCGGTGGTGGCCATCGGTAAAGATCGCAAAATACTGTCCGTCTCCCGCAAGATTATCGGCCAGCCCCGTGCCGGCAAGCGTATCGGCTAGCGGATAGGTTGCAAAGCTCGAAGCCCGCTGTTCGCCATCGGAATTGATCGGCGAACCGGTTGCTTCCATTCGCTTGATTGAATCCAGACAAGCAGCATCCTGCTCTACCTGAAGGTCGGCATACGTTATTTTTCCGGCATCGTAATCTGCAATAGCAGCCTGAAGCTTCGCCGGTCTCGGAAGCGAACCGACTGGTTCGGTTGGAATCGACATAATAGTCCTCCTCGGATGGTTTTAATTTTCGGATCAGGGAAGCTTAATTATAAAACTTACGGCCGAGGAATAACAAGCCCAAATCCCACTAACCGTTGAGCGTCACGACTTACGAGGTTTAAAAGGTTAACTATCCGATAGTCGTCCCAAACAACTTTCCAACAGCCGCCGTCGCAGCCATTGCGGCCGCTCCCCAAAACATAACGCGCAAGGCGCCGGTGATAACGACGGCTCCGCCTGCCCGGGCAGCGATCGCACCCAGCATGGCCAAAGCCGCGAGCGAACCCCCGGCGACTAGGAATATTAACAACGGCCCGCTAAAAAGAGCTGCAATGCCAAGCGGCAGTGCGGCTCCTATCGCAAAACTCACGGCGGAAAATCCCGCTGCCTGCAACGGCCGGGCTTTGAGTACTTCAGTAATGCCAAGCTCGTCCCGCGCATGAGCTCCAAGTGCGTCGTGAGCCATCAACTGGTCAGCAACCTGACGAGCTAACGCCGGATCAAGACCTCGTTTGATATAGATCCCCGCAAGCTCCATACGCTCGCCTTCGTCATCGGCGATCAGCTCACGTTTCTCACGGTCGAGGTCAGCCTTTTCCGTGTCGGCCTGGGAATGAACCGAAACATATTCGCCGGCGGCCATAGACATTGCCCCCGCAACAAGTGCGGCGAGACCGGCAATGAGAACTCCGGAACGGTCGACACCCGCGACAGCGACGCCGATAACAAGGCTCGCGGTCGAAAGAATGCCGTCGTTTGCTCCAAGTACGGCGGCCCTTAGCCACCCGATACGTTCGGTTCGATGAAATTCTGTGTGACGCATAAATAAGGTACCTGGAGACGAA
>JAYSON010000303.1:0-19066 GCA_043722725.1 Chloracidobacterium sp. | reverse complement strand
GGCAATTATATCGCCCGGTTCGAGAGTGATCGTACGCGATAAAAATTCGATGAGTTCAGGAATACGAAAAATCAGTTCCCGCGTATTCGAATTCTGCATGGTTTTTCCATTCAAGCGAAATTGAATACTAAGCTCATGCGGATCGCCGATCTCGTCCTTTGTCGCGACGAATTCGCCGAACGGGGCGAAACTGTCGCACGATTTCCCACGCTGCCATTGGCCGTCCGCAAACTGCATGTCGCGGGCTGAAACATCGTTAAAATTCGTGTAACCGAAGACGTGGTCCATTGCGTTTTCGACGGTGATATTCTTTCCACGACGCCCGATGACGACGGCAAGCTCGGCTTCGTAATCCACGTGTTCGCTGCCCACGGGTAAAAGTATCGGATTACCGGCGGCGGCAACGCAGCTAACGAATTTCGAAAAGATCAGCGGCGATTTCGGCATCTCGGCACCGCTTTCCTTGACGTGATCGCGGTAATTCAGGCCGATACAAATGATCTTCGAAGGACGCGGCACGGGAGCCTCGATCTTTACATCGCTTCGGTTCAATATGGGTAAATTGCCGCTCGCAATAGCGTCCATCGCCGGTGTCACAAAATCGACATCAAGATCGTAACGCCGCAAAATCTCCGCCGCGCTCAAGCCCAGCGGCAGGATCGAAGGTGTTAGGTCAGCGATCTCGCGTTCACTTACGAACGCTCCGACACGGTAGCGTTTTTCTCCGCCCGAAACCGCCGGTCCGGTGTTGAATGTAACTAATTTCATAAACTTCTAAAAAGCTATATCCGGGGTCCGCCCATCGTTGTGGTCGGCCCAGCGGTTATTCGGCACGGTCGGAGTCCAGCCCGGCCGCATCGGGTCTTGATCGTACGCGTAGCCGCCCAGGTGTTTGTATAACTCGCTGTATTCGTTAAGTTTATCACGATTTAATTTTATACCTAGGCCCGGCGATGTCGGCACCTTGATCTTTCCATTCTCGTATTTCATCAAACCGCCCTCGATAATATCGTCGGTCAGATGATGATAATGCGCGTCCGCGGCAAAGCTCAAATTCGGGATAATGGCGCCAAGATGCAGCATTGTCGCAAGCTGAATTCCCAGTTCTCCCGAAGAATGCACGGCAACGCCCAACTGGAAAGTCTCGCAGACACCGGCAGCTTTTACGCACTGCCGGATTCCACCCCAGAACGTCGTGTCAAGAAGAATGACATCGACCGCAGTATTCAAAATATTTGCCGCAAGCTGCTCGAAATTGACGACGACCGTATTAGTTGCAAGCGGCATCCGCACTTTTTCACGCGTCCGTCGCATTCCGTGGAGGCCGAAAACCGGGTCTTCGAAATAATCGTTGCGGATGTCCTCGATCTGCTGGCCGAACCAGATCGCCTGTTCCGCCGACCAGGCCGCGTTCGGGTCGAAGCGGAACGAATCACCGCTCATCGCATCCGTACCGAGTTCAGCCGCAACGGCGCGGTAGCATTCCAGCTCGTATTCCGGATGAAAAACACCGCCTTTCAATTTATGCGAGGTGAAGCCGTGTTTCGCTTTCAGCTCTTTTGCGTGATCGACGAGTTGTTCGACGGTCCGCACTTCGCCGCTGCCGTCTTTGGAATTGGCGTATCGAAAAAACAAATACGATGCAAACGGAACTTCATCCTGCAGCTTTCCACCCAGAATATCGTAAACCGGCACGCCCCATTTTTGCCCGATTATATCGAGGCACGCAAATTCGAGAGCGGCCAATATCTGCGTCCGGTTGTTGTACAGCGAAGCGGTCGGGTTGGCGATCTTGAACCGCATTTCTTCGAGCCGTGCCGGATCGTGGCCTACCAAATAGCTTTTCATCGAGCGAAAAACCGCTTCGGCCGATTCGCCGCCACCACCCATTTCGCCAAGGCCGATGATGCCTTCGTCGGTTTCCACCTCGACGATTGTCCGCACAAATCTTCCCCAATGACAGCCGGCGGCATGACGCAACGGAGCTTCTAGCGGAACTGTGACGGTCGTAGCTCTAATGTCTATGATCTTCATTCTATTCCAATAAATTCGACTGGATTGCAAGCAGGGATGCTTGCTTCCGTTACGACACAAACGAGCCATCTTGACGAAAATTGGCTTTGTTTACCCATTATCTGCGGCAAGCGACATCGCAAGCAGGAATGTTTGCGGTCCAGTCATTCTGCGATCTTATTCTCTTTTAAAAACTTCCAGATCTCCGCATAAGCCCTGACATAATCCGCCTGTGCAAATTGGCCGTGACCACCGCCGCGGATCGTTATCAATCGATTCGTCACCTTCGCCTTATCGAGAGCTTCGTGCAGGCGAGTTGCGTGCGAATACGGTACAACGTCGTCCTTGTCGCCATGGATCGTCAACACCGGCGACAGCCCCGTCCGAACATACGTCAGTGGCGATACGCTTTTCGCGATTTCGGCGGCATCTTTCTGGCTGCCCATCCACATTACGCCGTAATTTTTCAGGTTCGGCCCTCGAATAATATCGTTGACGTCGCTGATGCCGTACCAGTTTATAATTGCCGCGACCGGCATCTTTTCATCGCCGTAGCAATTGTTGTCAAAAGGCGTCTTATCCGGCAGCATTCCCGTAATCAGCGAAAGATGGCCGCCCGCCGAATGCCCGGTCAGCACGATCTTAGAGGTGTCGAAATTCCACTGTTTCGCATTGCGGAAAACCCAGCGAAGAGCGCACCGCGTATCTTCGACCGCCGCCGGCGCAAGCGAATTCGACGCCATCCGATATTCGACGTTGACAACCCGCCAGCCTTTTTCTAGAAACGGCAGAAACTGCAGCACGCTCGTTTCCTTATTGCCAAATATCCATCCGCCACCATGAATGTAGACAAGTGTCGGCTGCGGCGTTTTTATATCGTTCTGATACCAGACATCGAGCTTCAAACCTGTATTATTTGCCGATCCGTAACCGATATCAGGCTGTACCCAATAGCGCGCGCCGGCCTCGGTCGCGAATGGCGTCGAAGGCGTTTGAGCAGAGGCCGAGATTTCCGCCAAAACCCAAAGCATCAATACTGCAAAAAATTTAATTTGTGTCATATCTTTGACTGGAGCGCATGCGTCCCGCTTGCAATGAGCGGGGTCTTCGACGCGAACAAACTATTAGCGAGTAAAGAGATTTGCGACAATGTAACGCGTTCGCGGACTCCGCGGGCAAGCGGGACGCTCGCGCTCCAATCTTGGGAGCACTCCACTACGCCGCTTTTATTCCATTCTTTCCGGCCGTGTATTTCTTGCCCTGATAATTAATATTCCGCAGTTCCGCATTGGCGTCAAACTTGCCGAATTGCGGTTTCGCCGTTATCTCACCGAAGAGGCCCGCATTTACGCCGAATATCGAATCGACTATCGGCTCTAGGTAATTACAGCCGGAAACGCACGCCCAATCGTTGATATACGGCGGATCAGAGGTGCATTTTGTCGCGCCGCCGTTCGATTCGGGAGAAAGAAACGTTTCCGTGAAATGTGCCTGTGCATACGGCCCCTGCATGCTCGATTTCGCCAGGCCCTTTATCCATTCGAATGCAATATCGGTTTCGCCTGCAACAAATAAGCCGCTCAGGGCGAGTGCCGGCCATGAGCAATACGCTCCGGTCCATTGATGATCGGGGCGGATGCTGAACGTGACGTCCAGATCTTTCGTGGAAAGTGCGCGCATCCATGTCGGCGTTTGCAGTTCACGCCGGAAAAACTCGACCATTTCCTTTTTCTGCGACGTGGGCATCATATCGCCGATGTTCATCAGCGTCGTGCCGAAATCGTAGCAGTGATGCACCTCGTTGTAGCTTCCGTCCGGCAGGCGGCATTTCCAGATGCCCTTGCCAGGAACATACAGATCGAGCACGCGTTTGCCGAGTTCCACAGCTTCTTTCCGCATTGCTTCGGCTTTAGCTCTTTCACCTTTGTAATCGAGCAATTCGGCGCCGAAACGCAGATTATGCACATTTGCAGCGTTCAGCCCGGCGACTTCATGGACGTAGCTCGACACGGCCTCGAGCAAATTCGTCACGCCGCCATAATCCGCAAGCCCGTGTTTATTCGTATCGAGCACCCGCCAATGCTCGGCAAACGTGACAAGCCGGTCGATCACCTTTATTCCGGCAACTTCCTTATCGAGCCACGCCTTGTCGCCTGTCCACCGCAGATATTCCTTCGCCATTCGCGACATCGCGTAATCGTTGACGGAATACCACGGCCCGACACCGGCTCCGGTCAAAAATTCGGTCCCAAAATGCTTGTAAACGTCGAGCGTCATCCACGTTTCCATCATCCGTTTCAGAACGGCGGAATCGAGCATCGAAAGCAGCATCGCGCTCAAGCTAATGTCCCATAAAAACGTCGTCGTTTCCCAGTAACGCGGAGCCAGCGTTACATAAGTCGTGCCGTAAACCGAATGCGGCGTAGTACGTTTGAAAAACAGGGCGCTCATTACGGCCGAATGATAAATGCGTTTTACATTGTCATCGTTCGTCACGAGCGTCGGCAGATAGCCCGAAAAACGATCATTATTCGGCGTAAAAGCGGCCTTCAGTTCTGCGTTCCATTCATCGGTCGTAGCTTTCGCCACCGCATCGAAACGATTGATGATCCCGTCGAAGTCTTTTTCGACTGCCGCTTTTGTCTCGCCGAGCGAATTTACAAATGTTATCGATCTCGATTCGTTCGGCCCCAAGTCGAAATTGTAAACGATCCATGACGGCAGAAGCTGGTCCGGCTTCGGCGACGCTCCCTGCAAAACGAAAGCTGTAGTGTGTTTCGATTTGCACAGGATCGCGTTTCTGCCCGCATCGATGGTCCGCGAATTGTCGTATTCGCCGGGTGAATATGCGGCGTTCCAGGGTTTGACGCTTTTGGTCGCACCGCCGTTTACGGCCAGCTTGATCTCGGTTTTTCGCCGTTGCCCGGTCGTATTTTTGACCGTCAGTTTTACCGCAACTGACATCGTTTTGAACGGAACGATCATCACGCTCGAAATCTCTAGACCTTTATAAAGTGATCGGCGCTCGACGCGGTCGGGCTGCCAGACAAACTCTATTGGCGTTTTAGTGGCAGTAAAATATTCCTCATCGACATAAAGCACGCCGGTCAGCAGTTCGCCGCCTGCGCCGAGCGGCGCGACATTCATCTCTCCCTGCGCAAAAGGCGGAAACGCGATGCTGCGCGCACCGGCGACATCCATCGAAGCCTGCGCGCAGCCCCATTGATTCGTCAGACCCGGCAGAGCGTAGAGGTCGAGAAATTTATGCGTCATCGTCACCGAACGCATCGATTCGCAAGTCGGAATATCCGGCAACGGCTTCGTCGTTTGTGAGGGCGGCAATGCAGAGGGCTCGCTCGCAAAAGCATTCGATCCAAGGATCGCCGGAGCCGCAACCGCGGCCGAAATCGTTTTCAGGAAATCTCTTCGTTTAAAGTTGCTCATAATTCTTTGCTAAAGACTGTAGTACGAAACCACATTCGGCTGTCTTTGATAAATTGCCTCCAGCTTTAGCTGAAGGTTTTGTTAAAAGAAGGATGTCGGCTTTAGCCAAACTAAAATATTGTAAATTCCGATGCAGCTTTGGCTAAAGCACGAAGGAATCTCTTTTTTATAAATTCGGCTAAAGCCTTCCGGTGTGCCTGACTTAACCTCCAGCTAAAGCTGGAAGCAATTTATCAATCCAATAGAATATCTTGCTTACTCTATCTCAAATTTCACCGTCGCCGTTTCAAAAGGCTTCATCGAAATCATCAGCGGCTCAATCTGAGATATTTGGCGCAAAATCTTGTCTTCGGTCAGCGTCACCAGCGATGCCGATTTTATCCTGACCGGCAATGCAATTTTCACTGTCGTGGCTTGCCCGGCAAATTCCTGCAGCCTTATGACGAATACTTTGTTCGTTTGCGGATCGAGCGGTGCGGCGCTGACTTCGCCGCGAATGACCGTATCGGAAAAAGGCTTTACGGTGACAATATCGACATTCGGTTTATCTACCGAGAAAAAACTTTTACTTAATTCGGCCGGCGAAACCGTAACGTATTCGGCCCGCAAAGGCAGATTAAATTCCGAGCCGAGCCGCCAAGCCGTGACTGGAAAGAAAATTCCGTCGCCCGCGAGAGCATAGTCATAGACATAGTTTTCGCCGAGTCCCGGCTCGACGGTGGCCATATTTATTATGCCCTTGTCGTACGTGTCGGCTTGATTGCTTGTGCGAACCGCACGCGAATATATGGTCGCTTCGGGCAGCGGGAATTTGCCGGTAAACATCGCGGGAAGTTCTTTGGGCGCGTCTTTCGGCCGGACCTTTGTCGATACATAGCCCGGGTAAAGCCAATGAAATGACTGACGATGGGCCACCATCGCCGAATTTGTACCGTCGGTCATCCCGATCAAATGCTGTGTCGTTACTGCATCACGGCGGGCGTCCGGCAGGTAATCGTCGGGCAATTTATCGAACCATTTCTGCCCGCCGCGCATTACCTTTAAATTGTTGGCCGACAGGTTGAAGGGGAACGCGAAATAATAGGAATCGTTCCAGTTGCCGTTACCGCCGACAAAATTCATTTGCTTCGAATCGAGCTCGTTGTGAAGCTCGACGCGGCCGAGGCCGTCATAGATCGTGATCGTCGTCAGCGGAAAAACCGAACGCTCGCGGCGAACGGTTATCTGCGTCATCTGCACGCCTTTTCTAACCGAAATCTGCGCGGCAAGCGGATAGATGACCTTCGACGCATCGCTTCCTTCGACACGAAGCAAATCATTAAAAGGAAGTTGGCCCTTCTCACTGACGATCTCGCGGTTCGCGCGTAGGTCACGGATAGTTCGAATAGTTCCGTCAGGACGGATATCGATTCTGAAATTCGAATTTTGAGCCGTTCGCCCGGCGGAAGATACGAGACTCGTCACCGCTTTTCCGCTTGACATCGTCACTTCAAACGTCGAATATCCGAACGCCGGAATATTGTTTGCGACAAAAACGGCTTGGCCATTCTCATCCGTATCGAACTTCACGACGGCCTTCGCGGAATCGCGGATCGCGCTGATCTTCACGCCATCGCTCGGTGGGGCGAGGCGGACGACATCGCTCGGTGGGGCGAGGCGGACGACATCGCTTCGCGTCCACGAAAGGCCGTTGTAAATTGTCACGGCACGCGTGTTCGGATTCGCGGCGGGCTGCACATTATCGAATCGCGAAGCTTGAGCAAGAACATTGATACCCTGCTTCAAAAGCATGTCAATTTCGCCCGTCGCGGCCTGCATATAGCCAACATACTGGCGGTTTTGCTCCTCTAACGGCCCGCGGCTGTTGAGCTGCGGCCAGCCGTTATTTCCCGCTCCGCTGTGCTCGTCGTAGGTCAGCATCCAATCGTAAACGGACGAAAAATTACCGACCGGGGCCGGGATCTTTCGTGTCATAGCAATGGCGCTCCACAGCGATTCGACCGCCGGCGTGTGGTCGTGAGCGTAGCGGGCGAGAGCGCTTATCTTCGGCGATTGAGTCTTGGATTCCGACCACAATCCCGACCATTCTCCGCGAAACGTCGGTATTTCCTTGGCGTATTTCGTTTCGATGTATTTGAGAAAATCGGTCGGTGTGGCGATTCGCAGCTTTACATCGTCATGCTTGCCGTTCCACAGCCTGACCGCTCGTACCAGGTTGACGACATCGGTCGGCTCGATAAAATCGTGTGCGTACATTGCCATCACCGCGTCGTATTTATATCCCGCAGTGTTATAGCGATTTAGCAGCTCAGTGACACCGATCTCCATTATCTCGATGTCCTTCTTCTTGCCCGCAAGCTCCGGATTGAACATATCGAACGGCGTTTTGTCGGTATACGGATCAAGCGAATATGGATCGAGATAAAAATCGGTCAGGCCCTCGACATAACCGCCGCGTTTACCCTGGCTGATCCAGGTCAAAATTCGGCTTCCATCCGGCGATTCCCAGTAGAAAGGAACCTTGCCCGGTGCGAGCGATGTCGCCACGCCGATGAAAAGATTTGCACCTGTAACAAGATATTTCGTGCCGCTCCCCGCCAGAACCGACGGGATCGAGGTCGGGTGTCCCGGAACATCATCCATCATCGCCAACTGCGATTCCACACCGTACGACCGGTGGAGAGTAGTGTAATCATAGGCAAGCCGATTAAGTTCTTCGCCGCCCATGAAATCGGTGTGCATCGAGCCCCAAGCGGTTGACAGACTGATGCGCCCGGATTTGATCAAATTCATCAGCCTGGCGATCTTTTCCTTATCTTTCGGCAGAACAGATGTCGGTTTTTTCTGTCGCTTCAACCACTCGTTTACCTGCCAGACGCTTTCGATCGTCCAGCGGAATTCCGGGTTTTCCTCGGCGACTCTAATAACCTCGTCGATATGCCGTGCGACCCTTTCACGAACGGCATCCGGTGCCTCTACAAACCCGAAATCGTAATGCGACAGCGGCGTAATATAAATTGTCTTTATGCTGCTCGCGGGCAGTTTGTTTTGCCCAAAAGCGTTGAGGGAAAGAATTAATCCGATCACAAAAATAACAAGCGTGAAATTATTTGCTTTGTTCATTCTTTCCTTTCGCGTAAGAGTTACGCCGTTAGGCGTGAAGCCACCCAAAATACTGAAGCACAGAGTTGTAACTGCCGCGGGCTACGCGCGTAAACGCGTAACTCTTACAATTCACGCCTAAAGGCGTAACTCTCACCTTAGAAAATAAATCTTGCCGATAGCTGGATCTGACGCGGCCCGCCAAATCCAAGTAATCCGCCGTTCAGATTCCCGACTGTCGAGACGCTCTTGCCGAAAGCCGAACAAGCACCTACCGATCCGCCACAAGCGATACCGCCCGAAGGATCAGCATAGTTTGCACGGTTGAGAAGGTTAAACACCTCCAACCGCAGTTGAAGCGAAGTCGTTTCAGACAGCCTTGTGTTCTTAAAGATCGAGCCGTCAACCTGAGCAAAGCTTGGTCCGCGAAGGATATTACGTCCCGCATTGCCAAAGACTCCGGATCCTGGATCCCGGAAAGCCGCGGCATTAAACTGGCAATTCGGGACATCGTACGGAGAGCAGTATGGATTCACGCCCGCGACAATATTCGGCCGGAACGAAAACCCGCCAAAGATGCCGCCGGTTCGCGTTACCGTCACCGGCAGGCCGCTGCGAACCTGAGTGATCGTGTTCAACTGCCAGCCGTCAACGATCCAATGCGGACCATTCTTAAACCACGAACGGAAAGGAATATCATAACCGGCGTCGAGCGCAAAGTTGTGGCGAACATCTTGATCCGAGCTTGCTCGTTCAGCATGTGCGTCATTCTCATTCTGGTAGTCCTTAAAGAACCCGACAACGTCGTCGATCGTGTGCGACCACGTATAGTTGGCGTTGAAGCGCAAACCCTTTGTGAGATTTCTCTTAAAGGTTACTTGCATTGCGTTGTAATTCGACTGCGGATAACCACCAACAACAAAAATGTCACCGAATCTTTCGGTAAGCGGCCGGGCCGAAGTGATGGGATCGGCGCGGTTGATATTCCGAGGGGTTACGACGCCGTCCGTCAACAGATGCGTTACATGGTTGCCAACGTATCCGACCTGCAGCGTGCCGATTCCGACATCCTGCTGCACGTTAAGCGACCAGTGCTGGGCCATTCCGGTTTTCAGATCGCGTTCTATCGCATATGCCGAGGCCTGTCCACAGGTAAATACGCGGGGATCGACCGGAAACGCGAATGTGGGCGGCGGAGCGGCACAGAAAAAATAATCGAAGAGATCAGTCGCGACCTGCGGGAAGGAATTAGCTTGCGGCGAACCGAAGCTTGCAGGCAGTTCGCGATTATAAAAAATGCCGTAGCCGCCGCGAAGCACCGTATTCTGCGTCCCGAAAACATCGAATGCAAAACCGATACGCGGACCGAAATTATTCTTGTCCACATTGTGAATCTTCTGGCCGACAGGCGTGTACGACAACGTTTTGATGTCAAAGTTCTGGAGTAGACCGTTCTTTTCGCGGCTCACTGTGCTGACCTCATAACGAAGGCCGAGATTCAGCGAAAGTCGCGGGTGAGCCTTCCAGTCGTCGTTTACGAAAACCGAAAAGTTTTCGTTTGCGTAATTGAGTTCAGGGTTGCCGCCTCGTGAGATCACGAACGGCTCGTTCGACTGAAAGGTAAATGATCCGGCGCCGCCAGCAAGGCCGAAGAATGTCAGCGTGTCCTGCGTTCTCGAGAGGGCAGATCTACGATTCAATCGCACATCTATGCCGGCCTTCAGCGAGTGATCGCCGCGGACCATCGTCAGCGTATCGAGGAACTGGTAAACGACACCGGTTCGCTTCTGGCTAAACTGCGCCGGGCCGGGCGTGGCTATGCGAAAGTCGACGAATGTTAGGTCGAACCGTGGAAGATCTTCGGCACCGGCACCCACGTCAGTAAAGTTGTGATTGATGCCGAAACCGAATTCGTTGGTCGTGGTGGCACCGAATGAGTAATTGTGCGAGACCTTAAACAGCTGCGTTCTCAATTTACCATTCGCGAACTGATTGGTTCCTACGCCGTATGGCACGTCCGTATCAGAATCGTTAAGGTTATAGCGCACCGAAAATTGGCTTTTCTCGCTCTGCAGCCAGTCGATCTTGACCGACCCGGTATCTTCTCGAAGCTCGGCGATCCGCTGGATCGAATATTCACCGAGATTGACATCTGCCAGTCCGGTCATAGGGTTTATGTAAGGTCGCTGCGGAAGCGGTATGGTGGCGACGACGGGCCGAAGGGCCGGTGCCAGTCCGTTGCGAAACGCCTGTGTGAAAACCAAATTACTAAATGTTCGTCCGTTTGTTTGGCGGACGCCTTCGTAATTTGTAAAGAAGAAGACTTTGTCTTTAGCAATTGGGCCGCTCACATTCCCGCCGAATTGATTGAGGCGAAAACGCTGTTTGCCCGCGAGAGCATCGCTGGCGTCCATGGCTTCGTTCCGAAAATAATCAAAGACGCTGCCGTGGAAATTATTTGTGCCCGATTTCGTGATCGGGTTTATAACGGCTCCGAGTGCCTGGCCATACTGGGCTGAATAATTCTGCTCAACGACCTGAATTTCCTGGATACTGTCCATGCTGACCCGGTTCACGCGTGACTCTATGCGGCCTAGGACGTTTGAGGTCCCGTTCACGTCGACGCGGCTTGCGTCGATGCCATCAACCAAAACGCTCGTTCCGCCAAATGTCGAAGAGATGCCGTTGATCGAAGTCTGAAACACATTGGTCGTCTGAACCGAACCGGGAACGGTCGCAAGGAGTTGAGTAAAGTCACGCCCATTAACCGGATTATCCGCAATGCGTTCCGTACCAACCGTGTCGCCGATAGTCGAGGTCTCCGTATCGATTCTCGTCTGGTTGACCACCTCAACCACCGCGACGACTCCGCCCGCCGACATTGCGATGTCCGCTCGTGCACGTTCCCCAACGGCCAGCCTTAGGTCTTTGCGGCTCGTAGTTTGAAATCCTGTTCCCGACGCCTCAATGGTGTACGTGCCGGTCGGTAGCGAAGGCGCATCGAAACGGCCTTCGGCATCTGCCTGTACCGTACGTTTTTCGTTCGTGCCTTGGTTTGTAATAGTTACCGTTGCGCTCGGAACGACCGCACCGTTTTGGTCGGTGACCACGCCTGTGATCGATCCGGTATTCGATTGCCCAAAAACCGCACCGGCGAAGAGTAAAGCGATCGCCAAAAAGGAACTCGCTCGTTTAATTTTTGATATTGCTTGAATTTTCATGTGTCCTCCAAATTTTCGTTTTACAGTTCCCCTTATACTTTTGTGCAATCGCTTTTAACCGGGAGGCTTGCGATGGCCGTGAAATCCGGCGTCCACACGCCGTCCTTTTTCGGATAATATTTTTCTAGGATGTCGGCCGTCATCGGCACGGTCGGCGTAACGTCGCGGACCGGAACTTCCTGCCCGTCGAATATGCGAATGACCGAATCCATACAGCGAAGTCCGACGTATTCCGGGAACATCGCCGCGCTAACTTTTAATGCCTCATTACGCATCATCCAATCTTTCTCGTGCTCGCCGGACAGTCCAAAACCGGCTATCGTTACCGCGTCGGAGGCGAATCCGGCATCGAGATATCCTTGATAAGCGCCTTGCGCGGTTTCATCGTCCATTGCGAAGATGACGTCTATATCGCCTTTTTCAGTCAATGTCTCAAAAGCGATTTTGCGGGCGATGGACGGCGTCGCTTCACCATTGATCGAGGCCGTGACAACCGCGTCCGGCTGGATGCTTCGGACACCTTTCACAAAACCTTCGCTTCTGAGCAGACACGGCCGAAGCCACGGCAGCCCGACATCAAGCACTCGAAGCGGCGAACCATCCGCCTTTTTCACGTTATTGCCCACCCAAACGCCGAGGTCAAAACCGGCGTCGTAATCACATATCGCCACCATCGTCGCCATGCCTTCGACCGGATTTGCTTCGACGACAACGGGAACTCCGGCGTCCGCCGCGATCTTCAAAATTTCTTCCAAACCGGACGTATCCGCCGGCGTCAGAATGATTGCATCTACCCGGCTGACGATCTCGCGGGCCTGGGCGATCTGGTTATCGACCGACAAACCCGCATCGACGACCTCGATCGCCACGCCGTACTGCTTGCCGCGGCGATTGAGGACTTCGATAACGATCTGATACCAGATATGAAAACTGTAATTAGTCAGATAACCGACACGTGCAGGTTTTTTTGACACCTCAACGAGCGGAACTATCGCGATCGCGGCATCAAGGTCGGGAGGAGCATTGTATGCGGTCACTGGCGGATGATTCGTTTCTTCTGTAGCTGGTTGACTCATATTTTTCCTCTCAAAAATTCTTGTTTCAGATGTTTCACCCTGTGTGAGGTGAAACAAAACACGCTATGCTGTCTGCGGGACGCCGCCGATTTGCGTTAATAATCCCCCGTCCACAGTCCAGACCGCACCGGTTACAAACGACGAGCTTTCGTGTGCCAGAAATGCGACCACCTCGGCTATCTCCCTCGGCTGTGCAATTCGACCCAAAGGATGCATTGCGTTACACGCGTCGTAAACCGATTGCGGATCGGGATCGAGAGACGCGGCCCATTTGAGCATCGGCGTATCGACCGTTCCGGGACAGATCGCGTTTACGCGGATATTGTCGTGAGCGAAATCCATCGCCATCGAACGCGTGAGCCCGAGCAGACCGTGTTTACTTGCTGTATAGGCCAAAACATTCTGCTGGCTCGCCAGAGCCTGTACGGACGAAACGTTTACAATGGTTCCGCCGCGCGATTGCTTTATAAAAGGGATTGCCGCTCGAGCTGCGTTCCACGCTCCCTTTAAATTCACTCCGAAAACCTCGTCCCACTGCGCTTCGTCCGTTGTTATAGCCGTTCCGTATCGCTGAATTCCGGCGCTCACTACTAACGAATCGATCGAGCCGAATGATGCGTGCGTAACTTCGATGGCCGTGGCGACCTCTCCATATTTCGCCACATCAACGCGATTGAACAAAGCCTTTCCGCCTCTCTGCTCGATTCTCATGCAGAGCTTCTTACCGGCCTTCTCGTCGCGGTCAAGTATCGAGACCGAAGCCCCGCGTTCGGCCAGCAGTTCGCAAACCGCCTCGCCGATTCCTAGCGCTCCGCCCGTAACTATCACGGCTTTCCCGTCAAACCTCATGCGGCCTCCCGAACGGTTTGATCTGTAACGGTTCCATCCATTTCCTCGACCAAGTTTTCCGTCTCTTCCGAAGGATGAACTCCCGGCGGCGGCAGGGTTTTGTACCATGTGAAATACAAAATAATTACCGTCACGAGCGTCGTTCCGATCAACGCAAATGCGACCGTATGACGGTGCAGTATCAGGTAAAGCATCGACACATAAAGCGCCGTGATGCCGATCATCGAAACGACGGTGTTGAATAGATCGAGTTTGAACGGCGACTGTTTTTTGAAATCCGGGGTTTCGGCGAGCACCGCATCCTTCGCGGGCCGCCATGCACCGGCGGGCTGCACTTTTCGGTAAAAATCTTTCAACGTTTCGATATCCGTCGGCTGTGTAAGCAGCGAAACCGTGATTGTGATAAGCGTCGAGGCAATGGCGATAACCGGAAATCCGATATAAAGCGGCAGCGGCGTGGCGAAAACGAATTGATCGGAGAAAACCTGTCCAAGCGACAACGCCATACCGCCGAAAACGCCGGCCGCGTAACCCTGCCCGTTCAATCGCCACCAATACCAGCGAAGCACATTCGGTGGCAAAATTCCCGCCGCCAGCGTGCCGAATATCCAGAGAAAAGCCGTGTTGATCGAGGTCCCGAAAACGGATATGACAAGGCCGACCAATATCAAGAGAGTCGATGACAGATAGCTGATACGAACAAGCCTTTTATTATCCGCATTCGGATTGATGTACCGCTGGTAAACGTCTTTTACGAGATACGCAGCACCGCCATTAACCGTCGAGCTGAAGGTCGCCAAAAAACCGGAAAGCAACGCCGCGAGCATAAATCCGACCAAGCCGACCGGCAGCATCGATCCAATTATTAATGGCAACGCCGTTTCCGGATCGGCTCGCAGCTGCTCATCGAGTGCAACATTGCCGATTCCCATGATCGCCATTACCGCGATAGCCATCGCAAAACACCAGCGGACGGTATGGATCGCTCCCCAAAGTGCGCCGAGTTTCGAAGCGTCGCGTTCGTCCTTCGCCGCCAAAAATCTCTGAAAATCGTAAAGCTGCTCCGGCCCGCTCAAACACAGCAGCAAACCCTTCGCCACCCAAACCGCGACGAGCGCACCGAATAGCGAATAATCCGTCCCGCCCGAAACGAGGCCTTGAAAGGATTCCGGTTGCCACGAAGGCAGGATGTCGCCCCAGCCGTTCGGAATTCTAGCCGCGAACCGTTCCGGATCGAAATGCATGTAACCAATGACCGCGAACACGATGGCGCCGAGACTAAGTACAATCGTCTGAACGATCTCGACCCGCACGATGCCGTGAAATCCGCCCAGAATCACATATAAACCGGTCACGCCGAGAATCAGCATCGCACACACGATCGGCGAAAATGGTAGGAAGATTGAGCCGAATTTGCCCATTCCGATCGCGCTGTATCCGAGCAACGCCGAAATCGTCAGCACCGCAAAAAGCGTGTATGACAGGCGGGCGATATCGCCGGCCTTTCCCGGCCCGAACCGCGTTTTCATCCATTCCGCACCGGTCATTGCATCGGAACGCCGGATCCATTTGCCCATATATGCGAGGTAAAACGCCGTGATCGGAAAGCCCCACAGCATATGCACCCACATTCCTTTCAAGCCGAGAGCGATAAAGGTCGAGACGATCCACATCGTTCCAGTAATATCGAAATAGCTCGATGAACCGGACATTGCCAGAGCCCACCACGGCAGTTGCCTTCCGCCGAGAAAGTACGACGACATTCCCTTTGCCGCCTTTCGCTTCATCGCAAAGCCGATGCTCATGATCCCGATGAGGTACAGGACGACAATTATCTGGTCTATCGCGGAAAGATTCATAATTTTTCCTATGTGTACAATGGGAGATCGACTAACCTCACGGATACAAATATCTTTATAGAGAAGTGAAGACTTTAACTTCGCCTTTGACTAAGTTTCAACAGATAGTTATTCCTTCAATTTATAAATGGCCTTAAAAAGTAAAGAGATTATAAATTACGCAAAAAACCGGGAAAGGTTTTAATTGGTTAATCCAATCGGTTTTGATAACCGATGGATCGCCAAATCCAGCAAAAACGAGCTTCTTTTATTCCAGTATTCCCAGTCGTGTCCGCCGGGAAGAGCACGAAACTCTTGATTCACCCCTGTTTTCGCGAAAAGCCGCGATAGCTTTTCATTAGCGGCAATAAAGCCGTCATTCATTCCGCAGTCAAAATACAGAAATGGCAAATTCTCAATCTCGGTATGGGAAAGATTCTCCGTTATCAGGCTCAAGTTATTGTCCGCCCGAATTTTGCTGTTTGCAGCGCCGAAAACTCTGGTGATCGATACGCGAAACTCTTTCCAATCCGGTCCTTGTAATTCGCTGCGCCAATCCGGTGCATCGAAAGCTCCACTTACGGAAGCGGCGAATTCGAACAGCCGCGGAAATTTCAGCGCAAACTTAAAAGCTCCGTATCCGCCCATAGAAAGCCCAGCAATTGCTCGTCCTTCAGTGTTTCGAATGGTGCGAAATTCCTCGTCAACTTTCGGTATCAGCTCTTTTATCAAATAACTTTCGTATCTGTCTTCGGCGCTGTTTCCGTCCGTGTACCAGCTATTTGCGCCCTCGGGCATCACGATTATCAAACCGCGCCGCGCAGGATTTTCGGCAATGCTGGTCAGGTCCGTCCAGTTTTCAAATGATCCGAAAAGGCCGTGAAGTAAATATAAAACCGGAAACCTCGACCGCGAGTTCGGGTAATCTTCAGGAAGCAATATCCTGAAAGGCATTTGCCGTTTCATCAATCTGCTTTCTAGTATGCAATCAAGCCATGAAGGCATAATACTAATTCTTTTTCTTCACCGAAGATAAAGAATTTTTATCATAGAAATATTACTTAGTCAATAAAAATTAACCATGTAGCAATGCCTTAATCGCATAATGTTGGGTTTTTTTGCGTTCTTTGCGGCTTTGCGTGAAAAGAAAGAGGTATCACGCAAAGCCGCAAAAGACGCTAAGCAAGACGAAGAAGACTAGGTAAGCTCAAAATAGTAACCGGCACGACGCGATCGACACATTATCTGCCGCGTTTTATTTTTGCGGCTGAATCGATTGAATTCCGGCCGAACGAATCGGCGAACGAAAGTAATTTTGAAGCGCTATGGGAATGGCGCCAAAAAGGCTCGGACGCTGAACGCTTGCGGGGCGGATCACCACCTGATCCGGGGAAACCATATACTTACTGCGGAGCGGGGCGCGAATCACCGGTTCGATCAGCGGCCAGGCGGCGGTAATTGTCCCGCCGATGACGACCGTTTCCGGGTAAATTCCGTGTACGAGATTGCTGATTCCTTCGCCCAGGTACTCAGCAGTTATTTTGATCGATTCCATTGCCATCTCATCGCCTTTGTTGGCCAGCGCTATGACATCGGTGAGATTCACAAGCGGCAGTCCCTGTTTCGCGGTCACGCGGTGATACCGCTCGACGGTCGCCCGCTCGGAAGCAAAGGTTTCCCAGCAGCCGCGTCGCCCGCACGAACACAGCTCACCGTTCGGGTCGATGCTCATATGCCCGAATCCGCCGAGTCCGAGCCGTGATCCGACATGCAGTTCGCCGTTGATTATCAAACCGGTGCCAAGGCCTTCGACGACCAATATATATAGCAGGGTCCTGACATTCGATTCTTCGACCGGGCCGTACCAAAGCTCCGAAAAGGCTGCCGCGTTCGCATCATTTTCGACATAAATCGGCAGAGTCAGCCGCCCGCCGAGAATCGCCCGGACCGGCACATTATGCCATTCGAGGTTTGGAGAAATTTTCACAGTACCGGTTTGGCGGTCGATCAGGCCCGGAACGCTGACCCCTACAGCCGCAAAGCGCGCACGCGGATAGTGATTTTTTATAAGTCCGGCAATCTCGTCGGCCAGCTTGTTCAAAAAACGGACCGGGTCGCCCTCAGTTAGAATAGAGTTCTGCTGCAAAATCCGCCCGTTAAAATCACTAACCGCGAAAACCGTATCGAGCACGCCGATATCAACCGCCAGAACGTAAAAGCTCTCCGCATTTATAAAAAGATTTCTCGGCCGCCGCCCGCCGCTAGATGGACCCTCCGTGCCTTCACATACCACATTGTTCTTTATCAATCTATTGACGATAGCGGAAACGGTGCCCGCCCGGAGCCCGGTAAATTTCGCTATATCGGCTCGCGAGATCGGCTGGCGTTCGCGGATCAGGTGTAATAAAACAGTTTGATTGATATCCCTCACATCGTGGACACCGATCATTTTATAACCGTTCTGGTTTTCGCTTTTCATGGATTGAGTGTCTTTTACCGCCAGTGCTGCGAAGTGCCTCCAACTGCCAAAAAGGTTCGACCTTTCCAATCAAAATACCACAGAAGATCAAAATGGGACGAGAACTCTTGATTTTTCCTGTAATTTGTTTTCCTCGCAGTTCTAAAGATATTTACCGAAGATTTGAACATTAAGCCTGGCCAGTGTCCTAATCTTTGCTGCTTTTCAATTCATCGCACTTACAGTTGCGCAAAATAAAACGCTATAATTTCATCTTTCCATCTCTGGTGTAACGCCTTTCCGGATTCAGGATAGTTTTTCAGGCAGCGCAGTATTGAACTGAAGTTGTTTTTAGGAATAAATCAAAACGCGGACAAAATGATAAAAATCGGTTCAAACCAAAATTCGGCGTGGGACCTGGTGAGCCTTGGTGAAATACTGTTGCGCTTTGACCCAGGGGACGATCGTATTCACAGTGCTCGTACATTTCGCGTTCACGACGGCGGCGCCGAGTACAATGTCGCTCGTAATCTGGCAAAGGTTTTCGAACGGAAAACAGCCGTTATTACGGCCCTTGTCAATAATGAATTAGGAATGCTGGCCGAGGATCTCGCTCATCAGGCCGCTGTCGATACATCAGAAATCATTTGGCGCGATCAAACTGCAAACGGACAAAACCTTCGCAACGGCCTTTATTTTATGGAACGGGGTTTTGGGCTGCGGGCGCCGAATTCCTGTTTCGACCGGAGTTTCACGGCTGTCTCGCAGCTTAAAACAAGTGACATTGGCTGGACGAGAATTTTTGATGAGCGCGGCGCTCGGCTTTTCCATACGGGCGGCGTATTCGCCGGACTTTCCGAAATATGCTGGCAAACGGCGGCAGCCGCCGCCGAAATAGCCAGACAAAGGGGAGTGACGGTTTCCTACGACTTGAATTACCGAGATTCACTTTGGAAAAATCGCGGTGGAAAAGCAGCTGCCAACGAGATAAACAGAAAAATATTGCCTTTCGTCGATATCGTGTTCGGAACGATCTTCGAGGATTTTCAGCCATCCGTAAGTAAG
>JAYSON010000302.1:0-8111 GCA_043722725.1 Chloracidobacterium sp. | reverse complement strand
TCGATCTGTCGCGAAACAGTCTTCGATTCGATCGCTACGCCCTTTTCCATCCCGAGCCATTCCATCATCGAACGGACCTTGTCACCGGCGAAAATACGCATCAGGTCGTCTTCCAGCGAAAGGACGAACCGGGAGGAACCGGGGTCGCCCTGACGTCCGGCGCGTCCGCGAAGCTGGTTGTCTATACGGCGTGATTCGTGCCGTTCGGTGCCAAGAATATGCAGCCCGCCGACAGATACAACATCTTTGTGTTCTTCCGCGACCACCGCCTTTGCTTTTCTTAACTGCTCATCAAATTGCTCTGGCGTGGCCTCGTCCGGATTAATCTCCATCCGCTTCAGATATTCTTCCGCCAGCGAGTCGGGATTGCCGCCAAGCAGAATATCCGTACCGCGTCCGGCCATGTTGGTCGCGATCGTCACAGCTCCTTTGCGACCCGCCTGTGCAATGATCTCGGCCTCGCGTTCGTGATATTTGGCATTTAGCACATTGTGCTTGATGCCGATCGCCTTTAGCCGTTCCGCAATTAATTCGGAGTTTTCGACCGAAACAGTACCGACCAAAACGGGCCGGCCTTCGGCATGAAGCTCCTTTATCTCATCGACGACCGCATCCCATTTTTCGGGCAGCGTTCGGTAGATCATGTCGGAATTATCGACCCTTACCATCGCCTGGTTGGTCGGAATGATGACGACATCGATATTGTAGGTCGTTCCAAATTCCTCGGCCTCCGTCTCAGCCGTTCCGGTCATTCCGCTCAGCTTCTCGTACATACGGAAGTAATTCTGCAACGTTATCGTCGCGAGCGTCTGATTTTCCTTCTCGATCTTTACGCCTTCCTTCGCCTCAACCGCCTGATGTAGGCCGTCAGACCAGCGTCGACCCGACATAAGACGGCCGGTAAAGTCGTCAACGATGATGACTTCGCCTTCCTGCACGACGTAATGATGATCGGCTTTATAGAGAGTGTGGGCCTTCAGTGCCTGTTCGACGCAGTGGAGAAGATCCATATTCGCTGGATCATAAAGATTCGACACGCCCAGCAGCTTTTCAGCCTTTGTAACACCCTGTTCGGTCAGCACGGACGAATGATTCTTTTCGTCGAGCAGATAATCGCCGGTCGTGATTTTGGTTTCTTCGTCCTTGTGGCCGCGCTCAAGCTTCGGGATGATCTCGTTCGCCGTGAAATATTTGTCGGTCGCATCGTCGGTCGCACCCGAAATAATTAGCGGCGTTCGGGCTTCGTCGATGAGGATCGAGTCAACTTCGTCGATGATCGCGAAATAGTGATCGCGTTGAACCAAAGACTCAACGTCGAACTTCATGTTATCGCGAAGATAATCGAAGCCGAATTCGTTGTTTGTTCCATAAGTGATGTCGCTCGCGTAGGCTTGCTTCCGCTCGACGTCGTCCATATCGTTTTGAATACAGCCGACCGAAAGGCCGAGGAACTGATGAATCTTGCCCATCCATTCGGCGTCGCGAAACGCCAAATAATCATTGACCGTAACGACATTCACGCCGCGTCCGGTCAAACCGTTAAGATACGACGGCAAGGTTGCGACAAGCGTTTTACCTTCACCGGTCCTCATCTCCGCGATACGCCCCTGGTGGAGGCCGATGCCGCCGATCATCTGCACGTCAAAATGGCGCATGCCCGTCACACGCTTCGACGCCTCGCGAACGGTCGCAAACGCCTCAGGCAGAATGTTATGTAATATCGCCTGTTCCGCGTCTCTTCGCGGGGCTTTGTCGTCGATCCCTTCGAGGGCCGCTGCAATGCGTTCCTTGAATTTAGGCGTCTGAGCCTTCAAATCGTCGTCCGACATTTTTTCCATTGCCGGTTCCCAATCCTGTATTTGCTGGACCGTTCCTTTGACGCTCTTTAGAAAGACGTCGCTGCTCGATCCGAATATTTTCTTTACTAACTTATCTGCAAAACTGTTGACAGCCATATGATTCCTTTATGTTCGGAGTACGCGTCTTTATGTCAGTACCACCTGCGGTAGCGGGTGGGTGAATGTTGAAGTACATTCAACGCAATCTATTAGATTGCAATATCACGCTTAGACGCGCAACTCTTACGGATTAAAAATCTTAAATTATGACGAGTGAAATTTGGAAAGATTGATTAACCGCTCCGCTCGCCGCTACTTCGCGCTTTTGGCGATTAAGGGGTCGATCGAACCACGGGCCAGGCGGGTGACAATGATTAAATGTTTGTTCTCAACCGAAACTTCTGTGGCGCTGTATATAAGTGACTTGAGAACGGATATTTCGCGTTCCTTCCATTTGGACAGGGCCTCAATGTAGGGTCTTGCAACTGATTCAGCAATTTCCGGGCTCGACTGGGAAATCGTGGCCCGCAGCGCTACATCGCTCGACGTCAGTTCAAAATCGATCCTGAATTTTTCGTCCGGCTTTTCCGATCTGGACAAAAAAGCATCGTAAATACGGTGCAACGGTTGCGTGTAACGCCCAGAGTGAGTTCGCGGCCCGCTATTGAAAATGGCAGGCGAATAAAAGCGTGATCCCCCTCGGGGATTGACAGTTATGAAAAAGTTAAAGTTATATTGACCGACATGAACTTTTTCAGGATGGTCGGCAGAAATCTCAGCGGCAACCAAATAGATCTGTTCGAGCGTCAATGCAAACTGTTCTATTGCGGCATCACTATCGGGCTTCTTATCAAGATCGTCTTTAACCTCGATCTCATCCTGAAGCTCAAAGTTTCGCGTCGCCGCCGCATGTCCGAGAACCGGCGTCCCGCCGACAAGAACAAGGCCGAGATACACGCCAAGCGTGGTCAGGAAAAGTACCGAATTGTAGCTTTTACGATTATTCACCAAAAACTATTTCTCCGAAGTATTCTTATTATTAGGTGCCACCAATGCGGTGCTGTTCGGTTTATTTTCCTTTTCCTTAGACTCGGCCAATTTCCGTAAGACCAATTCCTGAACCAATGGCTTTGGAATCTCGAAATTCAAAATAAATGTTTTGCCCTCCGAAGTGGTCTTAGCCAGTTTCAAAAAGATTAGTTCATCACCTTTTGCCAAAGCCGCGCCCAGGGCGATAGTAGTGTTGAGTCCGCTTGCCGCCTGCTTCGCATAATTCTCAGACGGCTGGTCGGCCCGTACGCTCGCGACAAGATTGGTATCATTCTGTTCGACGGTGATAACAACATTTTTAACCTTCAACTTGTCTAGGTATCCGAACCAACCGGCGTCCCCGACCGCTAAAATAGCGTCCTGCACAAATTTTTCCATCGCCGGATCGTTTATAGGATCCGTTTTAGCACGGACCGGCTTCGCATCTTTCAACACGATAGTCTTTCCATCTTTCCCCAATCCGAGGGTTCCCGTGATAACGACTTTTACCTGTTTGTCCAGAACGACAGTTTTATTGTCTATGTTCTCAAGCGCCGTCTTTGCGTAGTCTTTCAGCGGCCGCTTGTTAATAAATACGCCGTTCTGATCAGCCTTAGCTTCGTCAGCGTCGGTTGCAACAGTAGCCGAACCCGGCGTCGGAAGTGGCGGAGATGTATTCGAATTTCCGTTTTTCGTGTTTCCACCGGCTATGTCGTCCGAAGGATCATTCGAAACCGGACGCCCGCCGCGTCTGCCTTTACGTGCCGAGGCATTAGGAGTTCCATTCCCGTCCGTCTTAAAAAGCGATGTGTCGCCGTCGTCCTGAAATGCATTCGGATTCGCCATCGGCGGTGATGGTCTGAGCTTCAACAGATCACTATCTGACCTCGGAGGCGACGACATCGGAAATCCGGGAATGGTTACACCGGCAGCATTTGTTGGACTGGTCAACTGCTGCTGGAGCATTGCGTACTGCACTGGGTTCGCGAGCTGGAAGTAGCCTTCCGGATAGCTCAACGGCGGCGTCTCGCCGCTGACATCGATATAGGTTATTTCGGCGTCGCCAAGATCGGTTTTCTCGTACGCCATATCGACATACTCGCGCTCAGTTCCGAAAAGCACGGTGCCGACATAGGCCATATCCAAAACCTGGCAAACCCTGCCCACAAACGGACTGTCGCAGCCCCGGCGGGTCAATAAATCCGTTTGACCGATAAATGCGAGAACTGAAAGATTTAGAACAGCAGAGATCGCAAGGATAGTGTAAATAGTAGACGAATAATTCCAATTCCTGATCTCGTAATTATGAAACAGATCGCCGCTCTGCGATTCAACCTGTGTGACTTCGTTGTTGTATAATTCTTGCTCAAACATATATCCGATATATCCGCGAAAAAAAAATCACTCAGCTAAAACTGCTTGCCGTGCAAATTAGACGCAGAACACCGCGATTAAGTTGCGGTGCAAAACGTAATTTTATCACTTCCAGACGGCAATTGGAAGAATAGACTTTGACAACGTAAACCCCTAATATCCTTAAATATGCCTCGCTCGCGATACGATCACAAACGAAAAAATAAAGGAAGATCTCGGCCCGATCGCCGCCCGAACATAGAACGTCAAGATAAACGCGTTCTTGCACGCGAAAGTTCCGGCGAATTGACGCAGGGTGCCGCGACACCGCATCAGGTCCGGTCGGTTGAACGCCTTCTATCGGGAATTGGCGTACCAGAACAGAAACCATTAAAGCCCGACGATTTTCAGACTGAAGCTCTCGAAGCAATCGAAACCGAAGATGTTTTGGTTACGGCTCCGACTGGAAGCGGGAAGACCTGGATCGCCCGGGAGGAGATCCGCCGGCTGTTGGCGCAAAGGAAGCGGGCGTGGTACACAACGCCGCTAAAGGCACTTACAAATTCAAAATATGTGGAGTTTTCAAACGAATTTGGTGCAGAAAATGTAGGCATTCTTACCGGTGACAGGAAGGAAAACGCCGATGCTCCGCTGATCGTCGGAACCACGGAAATATACCGCAATCAGCTATTTGACGCCCTTCGCGGCGGCGAGCAGGTGCGGACCGATTTTGTCATACTTGACGAAGCTCATTACCTTGCCGATGAAGATCGAGGACACGTTTGGGAAGAAGCTATAATTCTTACGCCTCCACGTATCCGCATGCTCTTGCTATCGGCCACCGTCGGCCGGGCCGAGCAATTTGCGCGGTGGATAGAGAATGTAAGAGGCACGAGCGTACGTGTGATAAACCGTGCCGGTTCGCGCCCGGTCGAGCTGCGGGCGGCATATCTTTCGAGCGATCTGCGACTGTTTCCCCTGTTCGATGAAGGTGGAGGGATAAACCGGGACATCGAGCAATTCGCGGCTGAAAAGCGGCGGTCGTTTCGTCGAAGATAGAGGAGGTTTTAAAATAAAAATGGCTGTCAGATTGCTCTAACATCCATTTCCGCTTAGGTTTGTTTAGGATCATTTCATCATCCCGATCAGCACATCGATATCGCTTTGCGGCACCTGAAGGTCGAACATGACCTCGTTTCCTTTTACGGAAAACTTCGCATTCTCGATCATCCGTACATAAACCTGTTTGTCCGCGCCTTTTGAGCCGCCGAGCAATGCTTTGCCGACAAGCTGAAGGCCTTCGAGCGTTTCGAGCAAGCCCGTCGCTTGTGAATTCTGAACCGTGCGAGCTGTCATGTTAACCGATGTGATCTCGCCGGTAACATCCATGTTTCCATAGACATACCTGATCGCGTCGATATTTTTACCGAGCTCGTCGTTATCGAGCGGCAAAAACGCGCTCATTCCGGTTGGAAGCTTGCCGGCGAAACTAACGACCGAAGTTTCCCGTTTACCGAGCAAACTCGTCAGATCGATTCCGAGGGTGGATTTCGCGTCAAGCGTCTGGCGGACAAGCGGAAGCGAACCAAAGACAAGTGTGTTGGCGTCGATCGAGCTGACAGCAATTTCGCGGGACAATTTTCCGAGGATCTTGTCCGTCATCGCAGCCTGTTTAGCAGCCGGAAGTTGCTGTTTCGACTGGTCGGCGATTTCCTTGGTTGAAAAGACGTAAATGGTCTTTTCGCCGATTTTTTCTTCACGGTATTTTCCGTTCGCAGCCAGCTTTGCCATCCCAATCAATGCACCGGCATTTATTTGGCCTCTCGCAATTACGACCGGCTCGAGATCGTATTCTTTTTCCGACACTTTCTTCGCGGTGACACCGGCCGCGAGGTATTCGAATTGGCGAATATCAATGCCCGTCTTCGACTTCATTTCATCGATCTTTGCCAGAACGCCATTTAGCATCGGCTGATTCGCCGAAAGAAGCTTTGGCAGAGCAACGGCGAAAAACCGCTTTACGTCGAGCGTGACAACGCCATCCGAAGCAGGAAGCAGTAATGCCAATTGAGTGGCCTGCGACCTCTTGGCCTTTTTGGCTTTGGTGTCAGCAAATGATGATACGCCCAGGTTCAGGAACAAAACTGCGAGCAAAAATAGCGAAATTGATCTGTTTTTCATTTTGAAAACCTCTCGGAAACACTTGTATATCGGAGATACTAACGATTACAGATGATATAAGTTCACAAAATAGTTGGCTAAAAAGTTTGATGAAATGGGGAGATGGGTGACAATGAGACACGGTGATCGATCACGGCGTCTCCACGCCTCCGATTCGAGGCCTCCCATCCTTAACGACTTCGAACTCAAATTGGAGTTCTTTGCCGCGAATAATGTTACACAAATAATGCTCCCAAAATTTGCGCAGAAAGCGAAAACGCGGAAAGCCGTTGTCCATATTGACCAGAAACTCAAATCCGAGCGCCCGCCATAAATTCAATAAAGTAACGACGGTCTTGATTGGCCTCAGGTTGACTTGGGTATAAAACTTGAACTCACGCTTTTCAGGCACGAAAGTGTTGAACGAATATGAGTTAAAGTGATTTCGATGCGTCGGATCGGATGCCCAGTCGGGATTTGAATAATGCGGTGTGACAAAGCGGATCCGCCCACCGCCCTTTGTGATCCGGTAAAGCTCGGTGATTAAAGCCATTACATCCGGTACATGCTCAATGACGTGAAACGAAACGATCAGATCGAACTCATTGTCCTCAAACGGATAAGGGAATTGGCCTAGATCATGTATGACATCGGCGTCAGTGAGCGAATTGTAATCCAGCCCGATCGCGCCTTTGTATTTATTGACACCACAGCCGACGTCTAGGATTTTGGTCATCGCTAATCAAGGTAGCAAAAAACAGGCAGAAACACGACCGGTAGGAGTGTGTTCGCACCGCTGAGCAATGTATTTGCGATAGGGAGGAACACCCTTCCTACCACGCGGGTTTCCGCCTTTCCGAAAGGTAAAAATGCCATAGCAGCCGTGCCGCGACCGACCGAAACGGCTTCCATTTCTCAGCCATCACAACAAACTCGTCCGACGCAGGCCTTTTATCGGCACCCGTTAATTTTTGGTATGCCGCGTGGAGAGCGATATCACCTTTCGGCATGACATCGGGCCGGAGCAGCGCCATCAATAAATAGATATCGCTCGTCCATTCGCCCACGCCTTTGAGTTTTATGAGTTCGGCCTTTACTTCTATATCTGAAAGTCCGTGAAGGCTATCAAGGTCGATTCGCTTTTCGATGATCGCTTCGGACAAATGGCGGGCATACGCGGCCTTTTGACGGCTAAAACCGACAGCTTTTAGTTCGGCGTCATTCAACGTAAACAATCCTGCGGGCGAAACTTCGCCTAGGCAAGCCGCCAACTTGTCGAAACACGCCTTTGCCGATGCAAGCGACACCTGCTGTTCGATAATTATTTGAAGCAGTGTTGCGAATCCCTGCGGCCTGTCCCATAGGGGCGGCGGCCCATATTTATCGCAGACAGTTTTTAAATGCAGGTCGGCAGCCGCCAGCGATCTGCAAGCCCCTGCCAGCGACCGCCGCGTTAACGTCTTATTGTTATCTTTCTCCTTCATTTTGAAATTGTGACGCTCTGTCCCATGTCCCAGTGTCCCACTCGCGTAATTTTTTCGGAAGCGGCCTATTTTCGCGGGTTCCGGCGAATGTCATCTTCGCATGTTGTTGCAAAGATTGTCAATTGTTTTATGGATGCAACACGATACTGCTTGAATTCATATAATAAGTGCAACTTTTGAGAATGGCAGTGGAGGGTAAGTTGAAGTAGATTTGACGCATCTTTTAACTGCAATCAAAAGGAGCATC
>JAYSON010000301.1:0-7027 GCA_043722725.1 Chloracidobacterium sp. | reverse complement strand
TTGAAGAGCGTTTCGAGCGTTCCGTAATACGAAGTTTCCTTAACCCCGGCGGCCGAACGCTTGATCTCGCTCATCCTTGAGAGATAGGTTTTCAGAGCATTCATATTTAGATGTTGTCTGATCATCGCTAACGCGACTGCATAATTCTACATCAGCTTGCCGTGCGTTAAAACCAGCGGGTATTGTTGGTAAGCCGATGCGTGGGAAGGCCACGGCGGAGTTCGCTGAGAATGAGAAAATTTGTCAGAAAGGATAAGTCCGAACGGGCAGATCAATCCCCATTCCCCATCTTGCTCATCAATTCCGCAAACCGCGGATCATCCCGCAATGGATTGAGGCTCTTGTCGTGTTCGAAGTGCGGCCAGTTCTGGTTGCCGAGCTTGATTGCGCGGTTTAGCCATTTGAAGGCGAGGTCTTTTTCGCCGAGTATCGAGTAAGTCGAGCCGACCCAATAAGCCATGTCATGATCGGCCCGAGACAGATTCAGCGCATCTTCCGAAAGCTGTTTCATCGCATCTTCGCGTCGGCCGGCACCGGCAAGATAAATTGCATAAAGCGGCCTGATTCCGTCCATTTCCGGGTGCTCGTCAAGCACTTTTGACATCAATTCAATGGCTTCTTTGACATCTCCGCGGTAATAATAAACACCCGACCGGAATATCTTCAGCATCGGATGATTAGGCTCGGACTTTTCCCCGCGCTCGATCTCGCGGATAGCGCTCACATAATCGGCCTTATAAATAAAGATGCGCGCACGGTTATACGCCGAAACGGCACGGGCCGCCGGGTCGAGCCGCGAAAGCTTCTCGAACGCTTTCAGCGATTCGTCATATTCGCCGTCCAGACGATGTATAACGCCCTTTACAAAATATAACGGAGCTTCGTTGGGAAACTGTTTCTGTAGTATTTCGATCTCGGCACGCGCTTTCTTCTTCTCGCCTCGGGCCATGTAGATCATCGCCATCAGCACGCGTGCCTCGACCACATTCGGGTCGTAAAAGAAAGCCTTTGTAAATGCAGTTTCGGCGTGGGTATAATCTTCAGCTTCGCCCATACCCTTGAAAAAGCGGTTGCAGTAACACGCTCCGAGTCCGCTGTAGGCTAGTGCGAAATGCGAATCGTGATCGATCGCATTCTTAAAATTATGTATCGCCGCGTCACAGTCTTCGACCGAAAGCGTCCTGAAAATAAATCGCCCGAAGTTATCGCGTCCGCGCAGATATTCTTCCCACGCTTGTGCACTATCGGTCGCCCGCCGCTGTAATTTTTCCTGCTCGCTGTCGGATAATTCCAGCCGCAAGCCTTCGAGAATGCGCTGGGCGATGCTGTCCTGAACTGCCAGAATATCCGAGCCTTCGGCATCGATACGATCGCTCCACAAAATATCGCCCGTCAAAACATCCAAAAGTTGTGCTGTCACGCGAAGTTTGTCGCCGCCGCGTAAAAATCCGGCCGAAAGCACGGCATGGACACGCAATTCACGACCGGCCTCGCGCGGGTCGATGTCTTTTCCGTGATATTTCGCGATGACCGAACTTGGCCTGACGATGATTGACCTTATCTGCGCAAGTTCCGTAATAACGGCGTCGGCCAAAGCAAATTCGTAGAAATTCGCCGCTTCGTCATGGCCGAGATTTTTGAAGGGCAGAATCGCAACGCTCTTTTTTTCCTGTCCGGTCGCCGTCAGATTTACGTCCGGCATATAAGACGGCGGGTTCGAAACCGATGACGAGCGGCCAGATGTTATTTCGGGCACCGATTTGCCGGTAAACCAATTCAATGCACGCTTGAAAACACCGCTGTCCACATGGCTGGGGATGAACGTGTCGCCAGTCATAAGCTGTGCCCCGGCAACTTCCTGAAGCACGGCCCGCAGATCGTCGCGCATTTTTGCAATCGACTGGTAGCGGTCTTTCGGTTCCTTAGCAAGGGCCTTATCAACTATCATCTGAAGTGCAGGTGGTAGCGGTTCCTGACGCACCTGTTCGAGCGGCTTCGGTGTTCCGTACAGCACCTGATGTCGGACATCGATAACCGTTTTACCCTGAAACGCCCAGATTCCCGTAAGCATTTCGTAGAGCAGAACGCCCGTCGAGAAAATATCGGAGCGTGCATCCGCCCGTTCGCCTTTCGCCTGCTCCGGAGCGGCATACGTTGCCGTTCCATATGGAATTCCCAACTCGGTTATCTGCGTTTTATCCTGTCCCTTATGTTGATCTTCGAGTTCGTCTTCGAGCAGTTTGGCAAGGCCGAAATCGAGTATTTTTGCCTGGCCGTTCGACGAAACCATGATATTTCCGGCCTTAATGTCGCGGTGGATAATGCTTTTGGAATGTGCGTAGGCCAACGCGTCGGTCACCTGTATGCCGATCGAAAGAGCGCTTTTCAACTCGAGCGGCCGCCCCGAAACGAGCTGCCGCACATTCTTCCCTTCAACGTACTGCATTGCAATATAAAAAACGCCGTTCGCTTCGTGGAAATCGTAAATTGTGCAGATGTTGGGATGATCGAGTTGCGAACAGAGTTGGGCTTCGCGTTCGAAGCGTTTGAAGTTTGCTGTTTTTAGGGTCAATTCCGGCGGCAGGATCTTGATTACAACCGTCCGGTTGAGTTTGGTGTCGAGGGCCTTATAAACCGTGCCTTGTCCGCCTGAGCCGATTTTTTCCTGAATTTTATACTGGTTGATCTGCGAACCAATCATAAAGATTGCGGAATGCGGAGCGGGGAATGCGGAATGAGGGAACCGAATTCAAGATCGCTCCGAAAATTATGCAACGAGAACTATTATAGTGCAGATTAGAGATTCCGCAATCCGCATTCCGCGTTCTGATTTCGAGGGAGCCGGCAAACTGCCGGCTAATCGGGCCTGATCGTTCAACCGCGCGGCGGGTCGCCCCACCCGGAGCCTATATACGCCCCGTTTTCCACAATACACGGCACGGTCAGATCGCCGCCCGAATACTCAAGCATTTCACGCTGACGCTCCTTGTCATGCTGGGCGTCGTATTCGACGAAATCAATGCCGTTCTCGTTGTAATAAGCCCTTGCTTGTGCACAGTAGGGGCAATCGGGCTTGCCGTATATAATTATTGACATTGGTATAAACACACTCCTGTCTGTAAGATACTTTAGCGAAGTTGTAAGCAAGTTCCAATTCGTCATCTTACTTTGCGTTCTTTGTGTCTTACCTCCGTGAGGTTTGAGTTGAATGATTTCTTTTAACACAAAGGACACAAAGTCTTTCACAAAGTAAATAAAAGCATTTTAACCTTTTACCATCGATTCATATTTCATGTCCGAATCGAATTTAAGTGTCGATAACGAAATGTTCGAACCGTATGACAGGCTTATACCGATTTTGATTTGCGGTAAGGCGGTTGACGTTCCTGAAAACAACACCATCCTCCGCGGCCTGCAGTTTCTAGATGTCGAAGCCATTTCGTACGGTGATTTTTGCTGGAACGGCGAATGCCTTAATTGCCAGGTCTGGATAAAGAACGGCGACAAGGAAAAGGCCGTCATGGCCTGCCGGACCGAAGTCTTTGAAAAAATGGAAATAGTACGGGTAAGTTCAGATATTGAGTTTTCCCCATCAGAGTGAATCCTGGGTGAAACTCGACAGTTATAGAGCTGGTAATGATTGAAGTTGTTATTACTGGAAGTTGACGTATTATTAGCGACGTACGAGTTATCAGTAGTTAGACATCTACTTCAGTAGTTAGATATCTACTACTAGATGGAACCGGACCGTAACTTTGCGGCCTTTGTTTGAAAAACACGAGTACGACTGCCCGAGGACAAAATGAAACGAGTTGCACGAATATTTTTTTCGACTGCCATTGCCTTCGGTTTTCTCTGTTTTTGTCAGTATCAATGCAAGGCTCAAGCTAAACCTCCGAACATAATCGTCATCGTTGCTGACGACATGGGATACGCGGATATCGGCGTGCACGGGAGCAAGGACATACCAACGCCGAATATCGACTCGCTGGCAAAGGCTGGTGTCCGCTTTACCGAAGCCTATGTGAGCGGCCCGTATTGTAGCCCGACAAGGGCCGGACTAATGACGGGCCGCTATCCTCAGCGTTTCGGCCATGAGTTCAACATCCTCGGACGGCAGGCGGGCCATAGCGACGTCGGGTTACCGCTGACTGAGACGACTATGGCGGATCGACTCAAATCCGCCGGCTACAATACAGCGTTGATCGGTAAATGGCACCTCGGTTCCGCCGCCCGCTTTCATCCGATGCAACGCGGGTTTCAAGAGTTTTTCGGATTTCTGGATGGCCAGCACTCTTATATAAGTCCTACTGTTACGGATGTCAACCCACTCTACGATGGCAAAGATATTGTCGCGGAAAAGGCGTACCTGACAGACGTGTTGGCAGATCGGGCCGCGGATTTCATCAAGCGGAAGCGAACGCAGCCGTTTTTCCTTTACCTCGCCTTTAACGCGGTGCATTTGCCGATGGAAGCGACGGAAAAGTACATGGCTCGATTCGCCCACAGCGCCGACGAGCGCCGCCGTACATACGCGGCGATGCTGTCCGCGATGGATGACGGCATCGGGAAAACGGTGGCGGCGTTGCGTGACCAGAATTTGGAAGAAAACACACTAATTTTCTTCTTCAGCGACAACGGCGGACCGACGATTTACGGAGGCCTCAACGGCTCGAGCAATGCCCCGTTGAGAGGCTCGAAGCGGACAACCTGGGAAGGCGGGATCCGCGTGCCGTTCATCGTACAGTGGAAAGGCCGTATCGCAGGTGGGAAAACGTATTCGCAGCCGATCATTCAGCTTGACGTATTGCCGACGGCCCTCGCGGCGGCCGGAATCAAACTTCAAGAGCAATCAAACCTCGACGGCGTCAACCTGCTTCCGTTTCTAGCCGACAAGACATCGGGGCGTCCGCATGAAATACTCTACTGGCGGCTCGGCGGTATTCTGGCATTACGAAAGGGCGATTGGAAGTTGGTGAAGATGACGGAGACGGGCTTTCAGGAAGAGCCCGCCGCGCTTAAAGACCTCTCCGGATTGGACCTCTACAATTTGAAGGACGATATCGGAGAGACGAAAAATCTCGCGTCGCAACGTCCCAAAAAGGTCAAGGAGATGGCTGCGACATGGCAACGTTGGACCAAGGGGCTTGCAAAGCCGGGATGGCTGCCTCCCACGTTACGGGTCGGTGGACTCGCGCCTTAAGAGTGACGACGGCCTAATACTTCGGCACCTTAGGATCGACCTCATTCGACCACGCGGTGATCCCGCCTTTTAGATTCTTCAATTCGCCAGTAAAGCCTGCCTGTTGCAGCATTTCGACGGCTTTTGCGCTGCGGCCGCCCATTTTGCAGTGTATGACGGTTTCACGGCTGTCGTCGATCTCACCCATTCTTTTCAGCACATCGCCGAGTGGGATCAGCTTTGCGCCATCGATCTTCGCAAAGGCGTTTTCGTCCGGCTGCCTCACGTCTATTAACTGGATATCATCGCCTGCGTCCAAACGGGCCTTTAGGTTGGTGGCTGAAATTTCCTCTATCATCGTTTCTTTCCCTTCCGTAACTTCGATTTTGAACCGTTATTTTATGTGAATTAGGACTTGAAGTCGAGAGAGTGCGGCAAACTTCGGTTTGTCGAACATCCCGAAATTACGACAAACTGAAGTTTATCGGACATGCCTTTAAAAATACGGTTTACAAAAATTTACATAGTCTTTCTTATGGCGGCAAGGCAAGTGTTGTAAAATTAGCATGTTAACAAAAGTTTTATGCTGAATCTTTATCGATCTCATTGTGCCGCGCCGTTCACATATATATTTGCCCTTGCTGCGATAATTCTCTTCAGCTCATCATGCGGACCGAGCGGTGCGGCGGACGCAAGAAGCACAAATTCCGAGACTGAGGCACCGGCGTTGATTCAGATCACAGTCGGCAAAACGCAGCAGCGGCAGGTGCCCGCATTCATTCAGGCGACCGGCAGCCTCGTTGCGGACGAAACGTCGAATGTGGCGCCGAAGGTGGCCGGGAAGATCGCCAATGTAACGGCAAATGTCGGCCAGTTCGTATCGCAGGGCAGCGAGATCGCGCGGATCGATGACCGCGACGCTCGGCTGCAGCTTGCTTCGGCCCAGGCCAGTGTAAAACAGGCGGTCGCCGCCGTACGCCAGGCCGAAGCGCGTCTCGGCCTATCGCCGAACGGAACGTTCAATTCATCTACAATTCCGGAAGTGCGCTCGGCAAACGCCGTATATCAGCAAAATCTCGCTGAACTCCGGCAGGCCGAAGCCAACGAAAAGCGCTACCGCGAACTGGTCGAAACCGGCGATGTTGCGTTGATCACATACGAACAGTTCCGGACCGTCCGCGACACCGCCCGTGCCAGGGCGAACAGTGCAAAAGAGCAGCTCGACGCGACTGTGAATACTGCACGGCAAAACAATCAAGCAATCGCGAGCGCTCAGGCCGCCGTTGAATCGGCTAGAACGCAAGTCAAAACCGCCGAGCAAGCCTTAGCGGATACAGTGATCAAAGCTCCGTTTTCGGGTTTTATCAGCGACCGGCCGGCCGCCGTCGGAGAATACGTTTCGTCGGCTTCGATCATCGTGACAATTCTTCGCTCGAACCCGATGAAGATACAAATTCAGGTTGCCGAGGCCGACGTACCTACTGTGAACATCGGACGCGGCGTGACGCTCGAAGTCGATGCCTACAAGGACCGCCGTTTTTCAGGAACGGTGACGTCCGTTAATCCGTCGATCAATTCGACATCGCGTGCGGCGATCGTCGAAGCCTCTATCGAAAACGGCGACAACGCTCTGCGTTCGGGCATGTTCGCAACCGCTCGCATTAATAAGGAAGGAGGTGGAACAGGGATCTTCATTCCCAAAACAGCCATTTACAACGATCAAAGCACTCAATCTTACCGGGCATTTGTAATTGTGGGGGGCGTCGCGAAACTTCGCGTACTCCAGCTCGGCACCGAAGAAGGCGATCACCAGCAAATCCTTTCGGGCCTCGAAGCCGACGAGAA
>JAYSON010000300.1:0-3158 GCA_043722725.1 Chloracidobacterium sp. | reverse complement strand
GATGCTCCTTTTGATTGCAGTTAAAAGATGCGTCAAATCTACTTCAACTTACCCTCCACTGCCATTCTCAAAAGTTGCACTTATTATATGAATTCAAGCGCCGATCTGTTGCACAGAGTGTGGCACGTGCCACATATGAAACAATTAACAGCAAAAAACCAGCTCGGCCATGGACCATCGACGCTGCCAGCTCCACAGTGTGCACAAACGATTAGATAGTAGAATTCGTTGGATTGAAACCGACCCGCTATCCGTAATTATGAGTTGTTTGTTTTTGTTTTGACTGTGCTAGATTGGAGTCATTCATCTATGGACCCCCTAGCCAACAGGATCAGGCCTCAATCTCTCGACCAGTTTGTCGGACAAAAGCATCTCGTCGGGGTCGATAAACCAATGCGGCTTGCGATCGAGCAAAGCCATATATTTTCGTTTGTGCTTTGGGGCACACCCGGCACCGGCAAAACGACGCTCGCACGCATTTACGCAAACGCGATCAACGCCGATTTTTACGAACTCTCTGCGGTTTCAGCGGGAAAAGAGGATATCCGTAAGATAATCACCAAACCAATAGAGAATAATAGGCCTCGCGTGCTGTTTCTCGATGAAATACACCGCTTTAATAAGGCGCAACAGGATTTTCTGCTGCCGTTTGTCGAAAGCGGCGAACTTGTTTTGATCGGCGCAACGACCGAGAATCCGAGTTTCGAAGTAATTCCCGCGCTTTTATCCCGACTCCGCGTTTTCGTTCTGGAAGAATTTGCCGAAGAAGATATGGCGGCGATCATTGATCGTACCGGTTTTGAATTGGACGCCGAGTCGACATCATGGTTGATCGAAATGGCGAATGGCGACGCCAGACAAGCGATTACAATGATCGAAAATACCGCGAACTTGTATGACAAGATAACTCTTGAAACGCTAAAAGAGACTCTGCAATCAAAGTTTCTTCGATACGACAAAAAGGGTGAAGAACATTACAATGTCATCAGCGCGTTTATAAAATCGATGCGGGCAAGCCAACCCGATGCCGCGCTTTATTACCTTGCAAGAATGCTCGAATCGGGCGAAGACCCTAAGTTCATTGCCCGGCGGATGGTGATATTTGCTTCCGAAGACATCGGCCTGGCTCAGCCGACCGCACTGGTTGTCGCTAACGCGGTTTTTCAGGCTGTGACGATGATCGGCATGCCTGAATGCACTCTCAATCTTGCTCACGGCGTTGCCTATCTCGCAAACGCGGCAAAGGATCGCTCGGCGACCGACGCCATAGGCTCAGCAATGGGAGACGCAAAGAAGTTCGGCAATCTTCCGGTTCCAATGATCGTGCGAAATGCACCGACTAAAATGATGAAGGGAATGGGCTACGGCAAAGGCTACGAGCTTTACCCCAAACAAGACTTGCTTCCCGAAAAATTGAAAGGCAAGAAATACTTAAAATTCAAAAAGTAAGAGTTTGGAATTCCAACTTTAAGCGTCTCACGAAGGGCCTTAAAGCAAGAACTTCAATTGACGCATTCGAATTCGCAAAAAAGTTATGACCATTAATCGAACAACATTGCTGTTTCTAATCTTAATTTCGGCGACATTTGCCGTTTCAGCTCAAACCGTTAAAGACTTTGTCTCGACACGTGAAATGGATCGGATAAACTGGATGGAATTTAAAGAGGTTGTCCCGTCTAAAACGAACACGGTAATCCTTCCGACCGGAACGCTGGAACCGCACGGCGTCATCAATAATGGTGCAGACAATACAGCGCCGACCGCGATGGCCCAGACCATAGCTAGACGAGTAAACGCAATGATCGCACCGACTTTACCATACGGCATCACCGGTTCGATGGAAGCTTATCCCGGAGCTTTTCAGATCACCGAAGCAGCATACCGGCCATTCATCAAACAAGTTCTCGAAGGCCTTGCGAAAAATGGTTTCAAAAATATAATCATCCTCAACGGCCACGGCGGCGGGCAAACAGCCGTGCTGCAGTCGGTCGCCGCAGAGGTCGCTACCGAACGGAAGGTACGTACGCTTGTCATCAATTGGTGGTCGTTCGCATCCGACGAAACTAAAGAAGTATTCGGCGAAGACGGCGGACACGCAGGTTTGAACGAAACTGCATTCATCCAAGCGATCGATCCTACACTGGTTCACCCGGAAAGATACAAAGACGATTTAGCGACAGCCTATCCCTTGCCCGGAACGTGGGTCGCAGTTCCGTTTCCTTCTTCAATCGGCCTTTACCAAAAGGGACAAGGCTATCCCAAATTCGATCAGAAAAAAGCCGATGAATACTACAAAAAAGTTACTGACAAAGTTGCCAATTTCATTAATGAGATTGTAAAAAAATGGGATTTCGCCGGACTTTGATGCTACGTCGAAACTTGGCTTTATACATTTGCTTGAAACTTATTTGATGTTATATTCTTTTATTAAATTTGACCAGAATGTAGTTTTGGTCATTATTCAGTTATGAGAGTTTCAGTTCAACAGAGGACAACCCGGGACGCGATCCTTGATGCAACCGATAGGCTGCTGGCGCGGTATGGATACAAGAAGATGACGATTGACGATCTCGCTAAAGAAGTCGGTATCGGAAAAGGTAGTATCTACCTACATTTTTCGAGTAAGGAAGAGGTCGCACTTTCGCATATCGATCGTATTATCGAACGCCTGAAGGAAAATCTTCGAGCGATTGCAGTAAAAGAAACCTCCTGCAAAACACGATTGCGGGCGATGCTGATCGAACGCGTGCTGTATCGGTTCGACAGCGTTCAGCATTACTCGCAGAGCCTTAACGAGCTTTTGTCGCACTTGAGACCAAGACTCTTGGATCGACGGAAACTCTACTTCGAAGAGGAAGCCCGTATTTTCGCGGGCATACTCGAAGAAGGAGCCTCTGCCGGCGAGTTTGCATTTCATAACGCCGCAGACACGGCCGGCTCGTTGCTCGATGCGACAAACGCTCTACTTCCCTACAGCTTGAGCGCTTATGAGCTTGGCGAGCGCGCGGATATCGAAGGCAAAACGAACAGGGTTGCGGATCTTATACTGAACGGATTGATCAAACGATAGATGTCACAGTCAATTTTAGGAGTTAATACGTGGTGCATAAAGCTATCATTAATTCACTGATTCTTCTATTTATCGAGTTCTGTTTTGT
>JAYSON010000299.1:0-2174 GCA_043722725.1 Chloracidobacterium sp. | reverse complement strand
GATGCTCCTTTTGATTGCAGTTAAAAGATGCGTCAAATCTACTTCAACTTACCCTCCACTGCCATTCTCAAAAGTTGCACTTATTATATGAATTCAAGTCGGGGGGTGGTTCTCTCCTGAAACAACCTCGCGGCCCGCTTGAGTAACCTCAGAATGAACCACCCCGTCAGCCGCAGCGGCGCCACCCCTCCTTCGTAAGGAGGGGAGCTTTTGGTGATCTCTTCGAATATCTTATTAGCCGTCCGGTTACCGACTCCCGGAATCATCTTCAATATACGCTTCCAGGCAAGCTCATCGCGCGGGTTGACGATGATCCGCAGGTACGAGATTACGTCCTTTATATGGGCCTGTTCAAAAAACCGTACGCCCGACTGCACTCGGTATGGAATGTTCCTTCGCGACAATTCAAGCTGTAGTTCGATTGAATGATAATGTGAGCGGTACATCACCGCGATGTCTTCGAGATTCGTCCCTTCGTCGCGGAGTTCGAGAATGCGCGATGCGACAAACGCCGACTGCTGTTCCACATCCGAACACGGAACCAACGCCGGTTTGAAATCCTTTGAGCGTTTTACCGCCTGCAAGATCTTCGGAAATTGCCGTTTGTTATTCGCGATCGACACATTCGCCAGCCCCAGAATTTCCGGCGTCGAACGATAGTTCGTTTCAAGTTTAAACAATTGCGCTTCGGGATAGCGTTTCGGGAATTCGTAAATATTCGTAAATTCGGCACCTCGCCACGCAAAAATGCTCTGCGCGTCGTCACCGACGACCATGACGTTCCGGTGCTTCACCGCCAGAAGATCGATGATTTCGGCCTGCAAATAATTCGTATCCTGATATTCGTCGACGAGTATATGCTGGAATTGCTCGGCATAAAGTTCCGCGACCGTCGGCTTATCGATCAGCAGCCGCTTCATATTTAAGAGCAGATCGTCGTAATCCATCACGTTCCGCTCGCGTTTGCGGTCTTGATAAATGGAATTAAGTCGCATTATCTGCCCGGTGAGCATCTCAAAATACGGGTATTTTCCGGCGATGACCTTGTCGATCGGAAGGTCGGTGTTGTTAGAAAAGCTGATGATGCTCTGCACAACGTCGGCCTTCGGAAAGCGTTTTGCCTTAGTGTCGATGGCGGCGTCTTCGATACAGATATTGATCAGATCGCGTGCGTCCTCGCTGTCGAGAATGGAAAAATTAGAGTCGTATCCTATACTCACCGCATGACGGCGGAGCATCATATTCGCGATTCGATGAAAAGTGCCGCCCCAGATGCGGTGAACGTTCTGATTGCCGGTGAGCGATTCAACCCGCCGAAGCATCTCCCGCGATGCTCGATTTGTAAAGGTTGCGAGAAGAATGCGTTGTGGCGCAACGCCTTGCTCGATCAAATAAGCAACGCGATAGGTGATCGCCCGCGTCTTGCCCGTACCCGCACCGGCGACAACAAGCGTCGCCTTCGGGGGTGCCGTGACAACGCGAAACTGCTCCTCGTTCAGCTCGCTCTTATAGCGTGTCAGCCTTTCCGGCAGCGAATTTTCATCACGTTTTAGAACATACTTTTTCATCTGTGAAACAATATGTTATCACGGATGAGTCCGTCGCTCACACCAAAACTAAAATTAACGACAGCCGTCATACTCCCGCCGGTCGACGATGTTTCGTTAACGGCCGACCAAGTTTCTTGACAGGCGGCGTACTCAGTTTCTCTAGTTCGGCCTTTGCGTCCCTGTGATCGGGATCAAGTTCAAGTACTCTGCTAAAATCCGCTTTCGCCTCGACTTTCTTTTTCATTTTCAGATGTAACAAACCCTTATTGTAATACGGCGACGCGGCTGTTCCGTCCTTTTCGATCGCGGTCTGGTATTCCGACAGGGCGAGATCAAATTTTCCCGTCTCGCGATACACATTTCCGCGGCCGACATAACCCAACCAGGCTTTTTCATCCAGCTTTACGGATTGCTCGTAATCAGCCAACGCTTCGTCGAGCTTCGCCGTTTCCAAATAAACTTCGCCGCGGTCGGCGTAATAATGCCCCGACGTTGGTTTCAATTTAAGGGCTGCTTCGGCGTCTTTTAGTGCCAGGTCGAATTGCTTTTTCTTCAAATACGAAGTTCGCCGGTCGTCGATATATCCGTCATTACTGGGTTCGAGCTTGATGCATTCCGCAAAAT
>JAYSON010000298.1:0-7020 GCA_043722725.1 Chloracidobacterium sp. | reverse complement strand
CGACCGTCTTAATAACCGTCCTCGTAAGGCCCTGGCTTTCCGTACCCCTAACGAGGTCTTCAATAACCACTTTGTTGCACTTATTACTTGAATCTAAGTAGACTTATCGCAACAGTCGTTTAAGTAGACTGCCTAAAGAAGATGGGAAAGCAAAATTAGGCGAGTGGGACACTGGGACAGTGGGACAAAACTGTGACGCCTTGCAATTCGAACGAACGGTCGCCAAAATATTCCCGGTTGATCAATCTATGAGCGAATCCGATATTACTCTTTGCGTTGACGGGGTGACCAAACGTTTCGGCGACTTCACCGCCGTTGAAGATCTAAGCTTCAACGTGCGTGCCGGACGTGTTTTCGGTTTTCTTGGGCCGAACGGTGCCGGGAAAACGACCACGATCCGCATGATCGTCGGTATCACGGCGCCAGACGAGGGAACAATAAAGCTCTTTGGACAGCGGATGTCGTCGGAAATGCAGAACCACATCGGGTATCTGCCCGAAGAGCGCGGCTTGTACAAGAAGATGAAGATCGTCGATCAGCTTCGTTACTTTGCCGCCTTAAAGAATATTTCGGGAGCCGAAGCCGAGAAACGGATCGATTTTTGGCTTGATCGAATGAATCTCAGCGAATGGAAAAAGAAGAAAACGACCGATCTTTCTAAGGGAATGCAGCAGAAGATACAGTTCATAGCAACCGTACTGCACGACCCAGATCTGCTTATCCTCGACGAGCCGTTTTCAGGCCTCGATCCGATAAACGTTGAATTCATGATCGATGTATTGTCCGAATTCAAGACGCGGGATAAGACCATTATATTCTCAACGCATCTTATGGAAACAGCGGAACGCCTATGTAACGACATTCTCCTGATCAACAAGTCCCGTAAGGTGATCTCTGGAAGTCTTCGCGAGGTAAAGGGAAGTTTCAGCAAAAATCTGATCGCTTTGCGGGCCATCGGTGGTGAGCCTGTTCTCGCCGACCGGACCCTTGTTGCGAAAATTGTTGAACATTCGGACGAAAAAGAGATCGAACTCGCGGAAAATGCGGATGCTCAGGCATTGCTGCGACGACTTATAGAATCGGGGGCATCGATAACAAAGTTCGAACGGATCGAGCCGAGCCTCAACGATATCTTCATCGACCAGATCGGAGGCCAACGATGAGAAAATTCCTGGCGGTTGTAAAACACGAATATAAAAAGGTCGTTCTTAAATGGTCTTTTTTTATCGGCACGCTGCTGTTTCCGATTATCGGAGCGGGCTTCGCGGTTGTTCCGGCCATCATTTTCTCGCTCAAGGGAGAGCCGACGAGGATCGTCATCGTAGACGTTTCTAACAAGATTGCCCCGAGATTGAAGGAAAACCTTTCAGCCGAGGCGATAGCCGCCAAGGGCGAACAGGCGGTAAAGGATTCGCAAAGGAACTTAACAACCTCCCAAAATGACAGGATGAAAGACGGCGCCCGATCGGCTGCCGAGGGTTTTATCTTCGTGGAATACTCAGCTAACGGAAAAACGCCGGAACAGATCCGCTCGGAGCTGACCGAAATGGCGGTTGCAAAGGAAATTGACGCTTATCTGCTGGTGCCGGAAAAGTTTGATGCGGCGGACGCGAAATTTGAATTTTTGTCCCGAAAAGCAGGAGATTTTGTCGCGGGCGATCTTGTTGGCGACGCTTTAAACGATGCTGTCCGGTCGCAGCGGCTTTCGGACGCAAATATTAGCGAAAAGACGGTTAAGGAGCTTAGCCGAAAAATCGACCTGGAGACGAAAGCAATTGACGACAAGGGCCAGGAAAAGAACAGCGATGCCCTATTGGCCGCCTCGTTCATTATCGGGTTGATGATCTATATCACGCTAGCCATTTACGGCCAGGCAATCATGGCTGCGGTTGTCGAGGAAAAAGAGACGCGGATCGCGGAAATATTGTTTTCGTCCGCGAGCCCTTTCGAGCTGATGCTTGGAAAGCTCGTGGGCGTCGGGCTAGCCGGCCTTACACAGCTTGGCATTTGGGTGCTGTCGCTCACGGCGTTGCTTGCGTTTTTGGCGGTGCAATCCGACCTCTCGCCTATGTTGGCGGGACTACCGCACATCACGCCGTTAATGGTCGTGTACTTTCTGCTTTTCTTTCTGCTCGGCTATTTTATTTACGCCTCAATTTTTGCTTTGATCGGATCGATGGTCACAACGGTGCAGGAAGGCGGTCAATTTGCGTTTCCGCCGATCATGATACTGCTGATCGGATTCTATTTTAGTTTTGCGGTTATACGCGACCCGAATTCGAGCCTTTCGTTCTGGGTGTCGATCGCACCGTTTTTCGCACCGATTACGATGCCCGTCAGAATTCTGGCCGAAACACCGCCATTCTGGCAGATCGCGTTATCAATCTCGGTTAATGCGGTCGCAATTGCGGGCCTCGTCTGGCTTGCATCGAGGGTTTACCGTGTCGGAATGCTGATGTACGGCAAACGGGCAACAATTCCCGAAGTTTGGAAGTGGATAAGGCAGCCGTAGTCAAAGCTTTGTTGGCAGATCAAGCTCCGGCTTGTCCGCATCCAAAATAGGCTTCTTCAAAAGTTCGACAATGTCTCTGATAAGGAGTTCCGGTTCGAATGGCTTTGTACAATATTTATCAAAACCAGCCTCAAACGCCTTTTGCTTGCTCTCGATCGACGTAAATGCGCTGAGTGCCATAGCCGGGATCTTCCCGCCCGATTCCGACGGGAGGTCTCGAATTCGGCGAATAAGCGAATAGCCGTCTTCATCCGGCATTCCGAGATCCGAAATGATAATGTCGGGAAGAGCGCCGCCCGGGTTCCTTATGCCGGCAATAGCAGTTTTTACCGAGTCAAAACTAGTAACCTCGGCCCCGTTTTGTTCTATGAAAAGATGAAGCACTTCGCGTGAATCGACATCGTCCTCCACTATCGATATTTTTAGGCCTGCGAGGAGTTTGCGACTTGTTGTGTAGATCGGGGGCAATTCACCGCTCACCACTTGTTCCCTTTCACTAAGCGGCAACGTTACCGTGAACTTCGAGCCTTTGCTTACACCGTCGCTCTCAGCCTGGACAACACCTCCATGCTTTGCAACAAGAATCTTTACAATTGACAGCCCGAGACCAAGCCCCGCATTACTCTTGGCCTGATCGACGTCGCCTTGCGAGAACTGTCTGAAAATGTTCGGTAATGCTCCCGGAGCAATTCCATGACCCGTATCCGTAACATGAACAGCGACTGATTCAACACCAGTTTCAATTTCGATCGTGACGTTTCCGCCTTCGGGCGTGAACTTTATCGCGTTTGAGATCAGATTGGTGAAAACCTGCTGCAACCGGTTCGAATCACCAAAAAGAGGAACGCTTTCGGAATCAGACCGAAACTCGAACCCGATACCTCGAGCCTCAGCACTCGGTTTTTGTGCCTGGAAGGAGTTGCGGACGATCTCGTAAAGATTGGTCGGACGATATTCAAGTCGCAGCTTGCCCGACGCAACGCGTGCCGAATCTACGAGATCGTTAATGAGTTTTGTTTGGAAGCGGGCGCTGCGTTCTATGGTTTCGAGGGCGTTTTTTCGCGTATCTTCGTCTACATTTTTTGAAAGCAGAATCTTCGACCAGCCGAGAATTGCATTAAGCGGCGAACGCAGTTCGTGAGAAACAAAGGCAAGGAAAAAATCCTTTGCGCGATTTGCCTCGACCGCTTCCTCACGCGCCCGTTTTTCGCGGGCATGTACCTTTGCCAGCTCTTCGCCGGCCAACTTTTTCTCCGTGATCTTTTGGATGACCCCCATCATTCGCTGAGGTTTACCCGTATCGTCCAGAAAGGATTTGCCTTCAGCACAAATCCACTCGATCGTTCCGTCAGAATACAAAATTCGAAATTCCTCTTCATACTTGATGCCTTCAAGTCGAGAGCGGCTGAGAAAGTTGTCAACAAACTCGCGGTCATCAGGGTGAATCGCCGCCCGGAATGCTTCATACCGAAGAACCTCGTAAGCAGGCCGCTCAAAAAGCTCATTACAGCGCGGCGTCGAATATATCCGGTTTTCGCGATAATCCCAGAACCATAAACCGATCTCGGCATTCTCTGCGGCAAACAGGAGCTGTTCGCTCGCGGGCTTATTTTGTTCTATCTGGCTCTTTCTGTCTGAAACCGACTGGCCGCCGACAAAAACTTCAATTTTTCCGTCCTTACTTTGTAACTGTTGAACGTAAACCTCCATCGCAATTTTCTCGTCGGCGCTAATTCTGAAATCCAGAATCAGCTTTGAGTGTTCACCATTGACCGCGTTTTCAATGGCTTTTGCGAAGATCTTGGAGGTGTTTTCAGAGGACTGCCAGAACACTGTTTGTGAGAACTGCTGGCCGGTCAAAAGTTTGGGATTCGTGTTAGTGGTTTCGAAAACGCGGCCCGACAAGCTCGATACACTGCCATCCGCGTCGAGGGTTCCAAAAAAATCGAAAATATTTTCGAATATCGTCTGATTTTGTTCGGCGAAACTCATCTCCGATGATCGAATAGTAATAGCGCTGTTATCGTTCATAAACCATGCCCAAAACTAGCGGACCTAAAAGTCGCCCTACTTACTCAGCAACTTTTCAGGGCAAACGCGGAAAAACCTCGATACGTTTTCGTTACGAGGTTTATTTTAACAAAAAAGAAGTCAGCACGCTCGATTTAGCAATGCTGTAAATTGCGGTCAAGCGTCAGGCTGCCCGTCTGCTCGATAAAAGCCGAACTACGAATAGTACTGCGGCAACTACCAGAAGCATCCATAACATCCCACCAAGGCTTTGCCCCGCAACCATTCCCAACAGCCAAAGAACTAACAAAATAATAATTATCGTCTCTAACATTCCTAACTCACCCCTGTAAAAGTAATTTATTGCAATCATGTATGGATGTTACAATTCGCGTGCCAAAATTGAGAAGGTCGACATAAGTCTCTGTTTCGCAGTTAGTTAGCGAAGTTCAAAGGTGCCGATATGACGGGTGAAATGATGAGAATCGTACTAAAATGGAACGCATTACCGGCGGAATTGAGCTACAAAGTTGAAATTACCGGTTGTCTCGAAAGCGTACAGTACGGTTACTGACATGTATTCTCCGTGGATGGTAATCCCCCCTTTATTTAGAACATTTACAGGAAGTTCATCTCCCTTGGCACAAGCTTTGCAAACTATACCGACATACAGGAAGGGAGGCGGCTGATTGCTTTCGATTAGTTCTCAACATAGGCATTTATTTCGATCTATTAGGGATTTCGATATCAATCCAGGCAGGAAAAACGTCTTATTTTGATACAATGACTGAAACCCGATCCGAAAGATTTCAATCGAAAATTATGGCAAACAGAGCCCTCGTAATCGACGACGACAAACTAGCCCTTGACCTCCTTACGTTTTATCTTACCTCTGAGGGATTTCAAGTAGACTCTGCAGAAAATGGCTCGATCGGCCTTAAGCTCGCGAGCGCAAACGAGTACGATATCATTCTTACGGATCTGAATCTGCCTGATATTAACGGCATCGAGATGGTACGCAGGTCGAAAGAGATATCTCCACCGACAGAGATCATCGTGGTTACAGGTGAATACTCTGTTGAAAAAGCTTTAGAGGCGACACGTGTCGGTGCGTTTGATTACATTGTAAAACCGGTAGACCCGGAAAAGCTTTTTGTCGGTATCAAAAATGCGGTCGAATTGAAGCAGCAATGGAAGATCAACGAGCGTCAGGCCCGCGAGATCGAGGAGCTGAAAGGTCGGTTGACCAGCAAAACCTCGTACGAAGGCGTGATCGGCGGGGCTCGTTCGATGCAAAATATCTACGAGATCATTGAAAATGTCGCTGAATCCGATGCGAACATTCTGATCCTTGGCGAATCGGGCACGGGCAAGGAAGTGATAGCAAATGCCGTTCATTATAAGAGTCATCGGTCGGGTAAACCCTTCGTAAAGGTCAACTGCTCGGCATTGCCGAAAGATCTTATCGAGTCGCAGTTGTTCGGACATATTAAAGGTTCGTTCACAGGGGCAAACAGCGACAAAGTAGGTTTTATCGGCCAGGCTAATGGCGGCAGTATTCTATTAGATGAAATAGGCGAGATGCCCGTCGATCTGCAGCCAAAATTGCTTCGGGTCCTGCAGGAAAAGGTTTACTACAGGGTGGGCAGCGATCGGCCGCAGGAAGCGGATTTTCGTCTGATTTGCTCAACCAACCGCGATCCGTTCGAAGCTATCCAGGAAGGAAGCCTACGCGAGGATCTTTACTATCGGATAAATACAATCGAGATTAAGATCCCGCCGCTGCGAGAAAGGATGGACGATGTGCCGATGCTTGCGGAGCATTTTTTACAGGTTTATGCCGAGAAATATAAGCGGGACAATGTGAAGTTTTCGCAGCCGGCGTACGATCAAATGCTCAACTACAATTGGCGCGGAAACGTACGCGAACTGCAGCATGTGATCGAACGGGCAATTCTGCTAAGCCGCACGGATATTATCGAGGCAATGGACATTCATCGAGATCCATCAAGTACGGTTACTAAGAATGGTACACCCGAAGTCCAGACTAATAATGGTGAGTTGCAGCTATCGGCCCCGGTCGGAAACGGTTTAAGCAGCTCTGGATTGTCGGGTGAGGCTCTGTTTGAAGAAGTCGGTAAATATGTCGTCAACAGTCTCACAGAACCTGTTGAGGGTGTCGAACAGAGCGATGTTTTTAACAATCTTGAAAGCGGGGTTGTCCTTGCAGCTTTGAAACGAACTCGCGGCAATAAACAAGCGGCGGCGAACCTTTTGGGCCTTTATCGGCCCCGGCTCTACGGGATGATCAAGCGTCACCACCTTGAGGAAAAGGTCTAGAAATAAAAAAAAGACCTGTTCCAGCGTTCGGAAGTAGGTCTTTTTTTTAGGGTCATGACTAGTTAAACATCTTATTGTATAAGATAAAGCTAGTAATGACAGATAGTTACAACATATTTAAGCGTTCCCGAATTTCTTGTAAGAAATTCCGTCAAATA
>JAYSON010000297.1:0-2503 GCA_043722725.1 Chloracidobacterium sp. | reverse complement strand
TTAAGTCTGGCCGCGAGATAAGACCTCTTTTCCGATTTTTAGAATGTTCCGAAAGGCCGGACAGTATCGTATGACCGATAGAGTCTGAATGAACAAGGTTGGCCGTGGAACAATATTTCGAAAGGAGCATAAGCATTATGTCAAAGGAAGTATTGGGCATTGATGTTGCCAAAAAGAAACTAGATGTGGCTCTCATGTTTGACGGTCGGACGCTGGAACGCAAGTTCGACAATTCCCCGAAAGGCTTCAAGCTGTTGCAGGGATGGCTTGCATCGCTGCATATCGAGCGGGTTCACGCTTGCCTGGAAGCTACCGGAACTTACGGCGAGGCCATCGCCGAGTTCCTTCATGAAAAAGGCCATCGCGTCTCGGTCGTCAACCCGTTTCGGATCAAGAGCTACGCGGGCAGCGATCTACAGCGAAATAAGACGGATCCGGCGGATGCCCGCACCATCGCGAACTTCTGTCTTGTAAAAGACCCGGAGGATTGGCACCCGTTGCCGACGGAAGTCAAGCATCTTCAGGCATTGACGCGCCGGATTGAAGCTCTCGAGGCAATACTCGCATCCGAAAGGAATCGTCTCGAAACGGCGTCGAACTCCGTCCGCCCCAGCTTGAAACGCATAATCAGGACGCTGGAGAAAGAGATCAAAACCGTAGAGAGCCTTATCAAAGAACATATTGACAATCATCCAAATCTGAAAGGGCAGAACGATCTCTTACTGACCATTCCGGGAATCGGACAAAAAACCGCACAAGTTTTGCTGAGCGAAGTGGAGTTCGCAACATTTAAATCGGCTCGGTCTCTGGCCGCTCACGCCGGTGTAACTCCACGAAAGCACCAGTCGGGAACATCCGTTAATTGGACAAGACTGTCAAAGCTCGGCAACGGTCGGATTCGAAAGGCTTTGTACTTTCCGGCAATTGTCGCCGCGAAACACAACGAGATCGTCAACAAGTTTGCCGACCGTTTGAGTCAAAAGGGCAAGGCTCCGATGCAGATAATATGTGCTTCAATGCGAAAACTGCTGCACATCGCTTTCGGCGTCATCAAAAACAATCACCCCTTCGACCCAAATCCGGCTTCTTACATTTGATTTTTAAGACAGTATCTCGCGGTTCTGACCAGAGGGCAACTTGTAACTGTCCGAATGTTTATCTATCATTCCAACATCAGGGAAAAATCATAATGAAACGCGTATTTTTGATCGACTCGATGTCGCACATTTTTCGGGCTTTTTTCGCCCCGATGGGAATGAAGCAGGAGCCGCTTCGGAACAGTAAGGGCCAGGTAACGCAGGCTGTTTTCGTCTTTACGAACATGCTGCGCAAGCTTTTGAACGACGAAAAGCCCGACTATGTAGCCGCTGTCTTCGACACCGCTGCGCCGACGTTTCGGCATGATTCCTTCGCCGCTTACAAAGCGAATCGCGCGGCTATGCCGGACGATCTTGCGGCGCAGATTCCGTATATCATCCGTGTTTGTGAGGCATTTGATATACCGATCCTCAAAATGGACGGTTTCGAAGCGGACGATGTTATCGGCACTTTGGCAAAACAGGTCGAAGCAAAAGGACTGCAGGCCGTGATCGTTTCAAACGACAAGGATTTATGCCAACTCGTCCACGATCCGCTCATTATCGCGATGCGGCAGAATTCGGTAAACGTTAAGCGAAAAGTGCCGGTGCCGCCGATCGAATGGTGCGACGAGGCGTGGGTTGAGAACAAATTCGGTGTTCCGCCGTCGAAAGTTATCGACCTTCTCGGTCTGATGGGCGACGCAATCGATAACATTCCCGGCGCGCCCGGAATCGGCGAAAAGGGCGCGTTAAAGCTCGTTCTGGAATATGGCTCCGCGATAGGAGCAATGGAGAATGCCGACAAGGTGACGCACAAGACGTATCGCGAAAGCCTCCTGAATAACCAGGATATTATTCGCCAATCACTCGGCCTTGCGACGATCCACACATCGGTTGACGTCAAGCTCGATCTCGATCGGCTTAAACACGGCGAGCCAAATCGAGAACTTGCCTACGCCCTGTTTCGCGAGCTTGAATTCAACGCCCTGACGCGCGAATTTGCCGACTCGGCACCGCTTTTTAATGTGCACGCGGACAAAAATGCTCCGGCGGTGGAGCGGCAATACAGCGTCATTGCCAATCGTGAAGATTTGGACAAGCTGATTCGGCGGCTTTGGGAAAGCGAGCATTGGAGCATCGAGGTTGACGATTCGAATTCGAACGAAAAGTCGAGCTGTTATTACAAAGAAGAACCGTTGGGAATCGCGATTGCAAACGCCGCCGGCGTGTCGCATTATATCGACCTCAGGAATTTTGAAGGCGGCAAGGACGAAGCCGTGTCTCCACTCCGCGATATTCTGTCCAACGGATTTCTCGAAAAGGCCACGCACGATCACAAACGCGATCTCGGCGTTTTGAAAACTCTCGGTATCGAGCCTGAAGCGGTCACGGACGACACGATGATCGCGGCATATCTGCTTGAT
>JAYSON010000296.1:0-16708 GCA_043722725.1 Chloracidobacterium sp. | reverse complement strand
TTTAACGCAAAACCCGGAATCGCCAAATGATGAAACTGGTTGGAACAATAAAATGAAAAGTATAAACAAATCTATGAGGCCATGGATAGCACCCGAATCTATAGAAGCACGGTTTCGATTCTCGCCCATTTGAAAGGCGAAGAAAAACGCGCCAAAAATGAGGTTGGTCGGCTAAACACGCCGCGCCCTTTCGAACGAGCAAAGTTTTCACAATCGTTGATTAAACAGGATGTTCCTTTTCGAAATGTCCTTATTTTGTTTTCAGACATCGGGGCCCGAATGTCGGCCGGTCCATGCAAACCAAATCTGTCTTTCAAACGATGGCGTGTTCTTGTATCCTAACGAACAATAATGTCGCCGATTTTCTTAACACTCATTTTATTGGTGCTGGCAATCATCCTGTTTGCTACCGAGAAAATACCCGTCGATGTGGTCGGGATACTGCTCGTCATGGCTCTGGTGATGACGCAGGTTCTGACCGTGCAGGAAGGCGTTGCAGGTTTCGGGAACGACATTATTATTACGATCGGCGGGCTTTTCATACTAGTCGGCGGGTTGATCAAGACCGGAATTGTCGATTTGATCGGGCGAAGGCTCTACCGCATGGCCGGTGACAACGAATTCGTTCTAACGGCCCTCATAATGATGGCCGCCGCGGCATCGGCGTCTGTATTGAAAAACACGACGACGACAGCAATGTTTCTGCCCGTTATCATCGGGCTTGCCGCGAAAGCGAAGATTGCACCGTCAAAGCTTCTGATGCCGCTCGCTTTCGGGGCTATTTTGGGTGGAAGCTGCACCTTGATCGGAACATCCACGAACCTCGCCGTCAGCGGTGCGATCGTCCGCTACGGCCAGCCACCGTTTTCGATGTTCGAGCTGACATCCGTAGGCATTATTGTTTTCCTTGTAGGAATGATCTACATGCTTTTTGTCGGACGGCGAATGCTCCCGGCACGCGGCGGCGGTGATTCGCTGACCGATGATTACAGTATTCGCGAATACATCTCGGAGCTTGTCGTCCTGCCAAACTCACGCCTCGTCGGTAAAACATTAGGTGAGTCGAACATCAACACCGAGCTTGAGCTGAACGTTCTCGGGATCATACGCGGTGATCAGAAACTGATCGCACCGCGTGTAACCGAACAGATCGAGGCCAACGATCTATTGATCGTCGAAGGCAAGATCGAAGATATTCTTCGCGTCAAGGAAGAGGTCGGGCTGGAGATCAAACCCGATTTTAAACTTAACGACGGAGTTTTGGAGAGCGAAAGCGTCGAGCTTTTTGAAATAATGGTAATGCGCGATTCGCGGCTCGTCGGGCAAACATTGAAGAGCATTCGCTTCCGGCAAAATTACGAACTCACAGTTCTTGCTATCAATCGTCACGGCGAGACCTTTATCAATAAACTAAGCAATGTCTCGCTCAAATTCGGTGACGTGTTGCTCGTACAAGGCACCCGCGAAGAGATCGAACCGCTAGTCGTTGACGGCAAGATGCTACTTCTGGAAGACGTCTCGGCGAGCAGCATGCGGATTGATAAGCGTAAATGGGCGATCGCGGCGTTTGTGCTGTTTCTCACGCTCTCGCTATCAAAGATGGTTGTCGGTGTCGATATTCCGCTTGCGATCTGTGTTTTGGCAGGCGTGCTGCTGTTGCTTGCGACCAAAACGGTGCGCTACACCGAAATGTATTCGCTGATCGATTTTCGCCTGCTTGTGTTGATCGCCTGCATGATGAGCTTCGGTGTCGCGATGGAGAAAACCGGCACCGATATTTATCTGGCCGGATACATCGAAAATTATTTCGGAGATTACGGACCGACCTCTGTTCTGGCCGGTTTCTTTTTGCTTACGGTTATCCTGACACAACCGATGTCGAATCAGGCGGCCGCACTCGTTGTACTTCCAGTCGCCGTAAAGACGGCCATCGCTCTCGGGCTGAACCCGCGCACTTTTATCGTTGCCGTCACCTTTGCCGCATCATTTTCCTTTATCACACCGCTTGAGCCGGCGTGCGTTTTGGTCTACACGCCGGGCCGCTATCGTTTTATGGATTTTGTAAAGGTCGGTACGATTCTGACGATAATCGTTTTTGCTGTGGCAATAATTCTGGTTCCGATCTTTTGGCCGTTCTAGGCCTTTCCCAGCCTGTTGATCTCCCGAAGTGAAAGCCCGCGTTTGATTATCAGGATCAACCCGATCGCCGTCCAAAACAGGATTCTGCCCTTGCGGATTATCGCCAGCGTGACTCCGATCCCGACACCGGCCGCGACGGTTTCGGCTACGAACTGAGCTCCGGCTTCGTCCACGCCGATCAAAAATGGAACGAGCTTGAAGAGGATCGTAATCAGACGGCTCACAGATTCAAGAAGAAATCCGTTCAACACTGAAGCGTTATCGCTAATTCGATTAAGGATAAACCAGACCTCGAAGACGCCGAGCAAATGAAACGCGGCTTCGATCAAACAGATAGGCAGAAAACGTCGCGGGTATCGGCGATAAAACCCATAGATCAAATTCTCAAAAAGCCTGACTTCCGATCTACCGTGTTCAAGCCATCGTCTAGCGATCCCTTTTCGATAAAGCCATTCGCACGTTTCGCTTGCGAAATGCCATTGCCGGAGGACCATTACAACGCCGAGAACCAGCAGCATCAAAAGCACAACGATCAAAACGTCAATCGATATCGCCCAGCCGTCGTCAAGCGGGAAGTTTCGTAAAAAAGTAAACGCACCGAGCATTAAAAAAATACTAGTCGTAAAACTGTAAAAGAGATTTTCGGTAGCGATCGATGAAAGCCCGACAACCAGAGGAACCCGAAGACGGACGGCTACGGCCTTAGATGTGCCGCTGATTAGAATGCCGAGCGGAAGAATGCTGCTCATAGCTTCGCCGATGATAACGGCCGGAATCGTGTCGCGAAGGCGCAGGGAGTATGGCTCGTAGACCGACAGCTTCCACGCCGACGCTCTCATAACGATGCGACTAAAATAGATCAGCAAAATGACGGCGAAGCCGACCCCGCCGAATTTTTCGATATTTTTGAGGATCTCGGTCACGCCAACCGAATAAACAAAATACGAAAACAGGGCGATACCGCTGAGCGTCAAAACGGCGCCAAAAACCTTCAAACGGTTAATATGTTTTTTAGATATTCGTTGAGGTTTTGTGCTTGCGATATCTGCGGTTGGTTCCAAACTCACTACTTTTGCCTTTGCCCCGCGGCTTGATTATGATGGTATTTTATCTGTGTTAAATAACAAAATAGTATAGGAAATTAATTATGAGCACTGCCGCCGGACAAGCATTAGCAAACAGCGGATTGACCGTTTTGTCGGAAGAAGAAGAATTGTTTCGCGCCTCGGTTCGCGAGTTTGCCGAGGGCGAGGTCCGGCCGCGCGTCGAGGCAATGGAACACTCCTCGAAACTCGATCCGGAATTGATCAAACAATGTTTCGAACTCGGACTGATGGCGATCGAATCGCCCGAAGAATACGGCGGTGCCGGTTCGACGATCTTTAACGCAATTCTAGCGATCGAAGAACTTGCCCGCGTCGATGCCTCCGTTTCGGTGTTTGTCGATGTCCATAATACACTCGTCACAAACGCCTTTATGCGGTGGGCCAACGACGAGCAGAAAAAGAAATATCTGCCGCAGTTGGCGTCGGGTAAGGTCGGAGCTTACGCATTGTCTGAGGCCGCTTCCGGCTCGGATGCATTCGCCCTGAAGACACGCGCCGTAGACAAAGGTGATCACTACGAATTGACCGGCCAGAAGCTTTGGATCACCAACGGCAACGAAGCCGAAATATTTGTACTCTTCGCGACCGTCGATCCCGACGCTGGATACAAAGGCATCACGGCGTTTATCGTTGAGAAGGGTTTTAAAGGATTTTTGGTCGGCAAAAAGGAAGACAAGCTGGGCATCCGTGCCTCATCAACAACCGAACTTATTCTAGACAACTGCAAAGTGCCTAAAGAAAATGTTTTAGGTGACGTTGGCAAAGGCTACAAGGTCTCGATCGAAACGCTAAACGAAGGCCGTATCGGCATCGGGGCGCAGATGCTGGGCATCGCTCAGGGTGCTTATGAAGCGGCCTTAAAATATACGACCGAAAGGGAGCAGTTCGGCCAGTCGATCAACAATTTCCAAGCCGTCCAGTTTCAGCTTGCAGAAATGGCGGTCGATATCGAAGCGACTCGCCTGCTCGTCTACAACGCGGCACGTCTAAAAGACGCCGGCAAATCTTTTTTAAAGGAAGCCGCCATAGCGAAACTTTATTCATCGCGAGTGGCTGAAAAAGTCTCTTCCACAGCTATCGAGCTTTTCGGCGGCTACGGATATGTAAAAGATTATCCGGTCGAAAAATACTGGCGGGACTCCAAGATCGGAGCTATCTACGAAGGCACCTCGAACATGCAGCTACAGACGATTGCTAAACTGATAATGAGCGGGAAATGACCAAGATGACCAACGAACACGTTAAAGCCTGCGTTTCGGTTGGAGCCTATTAAGAAATGAAAAAAATAGTAATTATGGGGATCTTAAGCGGGATATTAGGTTTATTTGGATGCGGTAATGAAGACCCTTCGCCTCCTAAATCGGGCGACTCATTTATTGCCAACCAGATCAAAATTCATAACCTGACTAATGAACTACAAAAATTAAGAAACGGAGAAACCGAATTCAACTTCATAGGAATAACGTCCAACGGCACCGACTGTATTTATTTCGTGCAGGACGGTCCTAACTTTCAGATTGAATTCGAAGCCATGCTTGAACAACAGATTCAATACGTCGAAAAGCTTAAAGAATTCTCAAATTCAAACGGTTATAAATTTTTGATGATAAGTTACGGTAACAAACCTAAATACAATTCTTCAGGGGATGCACCGGTAATTCGAATTAAGACTAATTCCGATCTTAATAAAACATCAGAAATTGGAAGCTTAATTCAGGAATCAATTTTTAGAAATACTAAAGAGACCATCTACGATGTCGTCCCTTAAAAATAAAGGTGACTCTGGAAATTAGAATCCGCAAAGCAAATAATGAGCCGAAAGTAGTTTTATGACCGCCGAAGAGATCACACAATACCTGACCGAGCTAAATGACGAACTTCGCCTGATGGATATCAAGGGCGAAGTGTCGCTTTACGGCGGCGCGGTAATGTGTTTGGCGTTCAAGGCGCGCCCCGCGACCAAAGACATCGATGCGATCTTTGAACCTGTAAGAGAGATTCGAAATGCTTCACATCGAATAGCCGAAAGACACAATCTGAGGCTCGATTGGTTGAATTTAGCCGTCAAGATGTTCGTTGTGAACCACCCTAGACAGATCCTACTTGATCTATCCAATCTTATCGTTACCGTCCCGGATGCGGATTACATTCTGGCAATGAAAATGCTCGCCTTGCGGCCCAATACCGAAGACGAGAACGACGCCGAATTTTTGATCGGCCGCCTCGGCCTGAAAAGTCCTCAGGAAGTTCTCGCCATCGTCTCAGAGTATTACCCGAAAAAGGAGGTCAAAGCGGAGACCGTTTTCTGGTTAGACGAATATTTTGCCAAATGATTACCGCAGCCGAAACAAAATGTAAGTTCGAAGAAGATCCAAAATGGTGGAAAATACCTTTGATGGATTTTGTGGACGATTTTAGATACTACAAAGACGAAGAGGCAATCGCCAAGCCTTTCGAGCTAGGCGACGAAGAGAAAGATGCCGTGTTCGCTGGCGTCATCGAGACGCTTTGTGACGAAATGGATATTCAAATTCCATCTTGGCTTGCCGACGTGCCTCCGTGCCGTAAGCCCCTTTTCCTATCACGTATGGAAAGCCTTAAAGCAATAGCAATCGTCGAAAGTCCGGTTCGCTTCCGACTTCGAAAAGTATTCGTAATGGAGAATTTTCTTTTCCGTGTCTGATCAAATAACCATACGCCAAGCCATCACCGAAGACGCCAAGCCGATCACCGATCTCGCATACTCGGCATTTTAGGATGATTCGCTCATAAAGCGAATAGCGAGAACGAATGTAAATTGAAAAGGCCATTCTTATGGTAATATCGCGATATGGATACGATTACAGTTACAATCTTGGAGCCCAAAGAGGAGACGATGCTAGACGATATGGAGAGCAAGAAGCTGGTCAAACTTTCCAAACCAAAAAAGAACGGAACTGAAAAAAAGCCGTTGCAGTTTGGAAGTATGAAGGGCCTTGTTTTATATATCTCCGATGACTTCGACGCGCCTTTGGAAGATTTTGAGGATTACATGTAATGCGTATTTTGATAGATACGCAGATTCTCATTTGGCTTCTAAATGGCGATCTTCAGTTGTCACTTGATCGCCGAGAAAAATTAGTTGATCCGGCGAATAGAGTTTTTATCAGCATTGCCAGCTTTTGGGAAATAGCCATCAAGTCAAGCCGTGGAAAGCTGTCCCTCGCAAAATCTATTGAAGACATTTTCTCAGAGATTGATAACTCAAGCAGTACAATTTTGTCTATAGCGCCAGAGCATACCTTACAAGGTTCCAGACTTCCTTTTCATCATAAAGACCCATTTGATCGAATGTTAATCGCCCGGGCGATTGTAGAGAATATTCCGCTAATGAGTACGGATCATGACTTTGCTGATTACGAGGTGGAATTGTTGTGATATCAATCCGCCAAGCCATCGCTGAAGACGCCAAACCGCTGACCGATCTCGCTTACACGACGTTCTGGGACGCCTTTGCCGCGCATCCGAAAAATGCTCCGGACGATCTGAATTATTACATGCGGCAGGCGTTCAATGTCGAACAGATCACAGCCGAATTGGCCGACGAAAAGAATATTTTTCTTTTAGCGGATATCGAAGACGAACTTGCCGGTTACGCAAAGCTGATTCTCGACAACATCGAATCCGGTGTCACCGCAACACTGCCCGTAGAGCTTTCGCGGCTTTATTCACAGCAAAAATTCCTCGGCAAAGGCGTTGGCCAGACCCTGATGGACGCCTGCTTCGAACGCGCTAAAAGCGATGGTCGCGACGTAATGTGGCTCGGCGTTTGGGAATACAACCCACGTGCACAAAGGTTTTATGAGAAAAACGGCTTCCGCATCGTTGGCAGCCACACATTCTTGCTCGGTTCCGATCCGCAGACTGATCTGCTTATGCAGAAGGAAATTCGCCGGCAATAGATTCTTGCGTTTCTTCCTTTGATGAATTATCGTTCCATCTATGCGACACATCATCAATCCTCCCAATCCCTATAACCGCTACTCGTCAGAATACGTAGGTGAACCGCCGCCGACAAAGCTTGAGATATTCGAAGAGACCGCAACAAAAAAAGTCATCACAAAAGCATTTGCAGGCGACTGGGAAGGGGGTTGGCGGTACACGGTGAATTGCTATCGCGGCTGCGTTCACGGATGTACCTATTGTTTTGCGCGGCAATATCACGAATATCTGGGCTATGGGGCCGGGACCGATTTCGAGACAAAGATCGTAGTCAAACTGAATACGCCTACGCTGCTTAGACAAGAACTAAAGAAAACTCGCGACAGGATGCCGCATCTCGATTTTTCGTTCGCGACCGACCCATATCTACCGCTCGAAGCCGAATATCAGCTAACGCGCAAATGCCTCGAAGTCTGTGCGGAATTCCAGGTTCCGGTCGGTGTAATTACAAAGAGCCCACTCGTTACCCGTGATATCGATGTACTTAAAAAATTGTACAAAGTGTCCGTATTCTTTTCGCTTCCATTTCTGACAAAAGAAAAATCGAACCCCTTCGAGCCGTACACACCGGTTCCTGAAGCACGTTTTCGAGCTATGCGGCAGATCGCCGACGCCGGAATTGAGGTTGGTATCGGAGTCGCTCCGGTCATTCCCGGCTATAACGAATCGGACATTCCCGGCTTGCTTGAAAGTGCAAAGGAAGCCGGTGCAACGAGAGCATTCATGTCTATGCTGCATATCGACACCGATTCGATCGAGGCGTATTTCGTCGAGAAAATGCACGAACGCCTCCCGCCGACACGTGTTACAAAGATCATCAACACAATGAAGCGCGAACGCGGCGGCAGTTTGCGGCATCGAAATCACAAGGAACGCATGACGGGCAAGACCGAGCAATGGGAAGTGACAAAAAAACTCTTTGAATTCCACGCCCGGCGGCTTGGTTTTAAGCAGCACGAAAAACCGGTCGAGGCAGTTGCAACGCCGCCGCCAATTCAGCAAACTCTTTTTTAACGGCGTAATTAGCCTCAGCGGGATGCGTTCCCGGCCAATACAATTTACGGAGGTTAGAATGAGATCAAAAATTATTACTGCATTATTATTGTCGATCAGCATCGCTGCGTTTAGCTCGCACGGCTTTGCCCAGGAAAAGGATAAAAATAAGGGAAAAGAACTGAGGGCGGCGGTTGACCGCGTCAATAAGGCATCTGACGTGATCGATGAGGTAATGAAGGTTGCGGAGAAATCGATCCCTCGCGATCTGCTGAAAAAGGCGAAAGCGATCGTCGTATTTCCTGGTACGTTAAAGGCCGCTTTTATCATCGGCGGCCAGGGCGGGAAAGGCGTGGCAATTAAGCGTACGAGGAGTGGCTGGAGTGCTCCGGCGTTTCTGAACATGGCCGGCGGAAGCATTGGCCCGCAGATTGGCGGGCAGAAAACTGACTATGTTTTGCTGATAATGAATGACAAGGGGCTGTCGAACTTGCTACAGGACAAATTTGAGATCGGCGGCGAAGGCAGTGTCTCCGCCGGACCGGTCGGCCGCACAGCGTCGGCTTCGACAAACGTTACGCTCGATGCTGAGATACTTTCATATTCGCGCAGCAAGGGCCTTTTTGCCGGACTTGCCCTGAAAGGGGTCGTCATATCGCAGGACCAGGACATGAATCAGGCCGTCTATGAGAAATCGGCAGCACAGATACTCGGAAGCTCGCCAGTGCTTGCCTCCGGGGCGCCCGAGCCGCTTCGGAAATTTTCGGAAACGGTCGCGGATTACGTTAAATAACCCGCTTACATTTTCTATCAGGAGGGCGCCGTTACGATAACGGCGTCTTTTGTTTTGGCAAATGCAGCTCACGATGTTAGGTTGACTCTTATGACAAGCAGAATTGAAGTGTTTAGACACATGCTGGAAGCCGACCCGGACAACACGATGGTGATGTTCGGTCTCGCCAAAGAATACGAAAAGATCGGGCAGCACGCAGACGTGATCGCTGTTCTCGAAACTTACCTTGCCAAATCCGACGACGAAGGCAACGCTTACGGCACTCTCGCCAAAGCGTATAATCTGTCCGGGAAGCGCGAAAAGGCAATCGAGATCTACAAAAAAGGCATTGAAATCGCGATGGCGCACGGCCATCCGTCAATGGCGAACGAATACCGAATGAACCTGGAGGCAGAACCGCCTGAGTGAGCAGGTGGCCCGGTTGTCGGCACCCTCGACTAAATACAACACTAAAGTGCCGTGTTAGAAAGACCTTTACCTGTTTCGCATTTTCACCGCCAGCTTACGCAGGCGGTTCTGCCTTCACGCACAGGGCCACGCTCGCCTTTCTGATCTTCACCGGTTTTTCCGGTTTCTCCGCCTCGACCTTGGCTTTGTGTATCGCTTCGACGACCTCCATTCCTTTCGTTACGCGTCCAAAAGCCGCAAAAGTGCCATCGAGAGCCGGTGCGGAATCTACCAAAATAAAGAAATTCGTCGTTCCCGTATTCGGTTCGGTAGAACGAGCCATCGAGAGAATGCCCCGTTCGTGGAGAATCTTGCCTGGTTCGTCTGGAATCGTCCGGCGGGCACGCTGATTGATCTGCGCCGTCATTTTCTCGCGTGTAAAAAGGTCGCCTCCCTGAATGACGAATCCCGGGACGACACGGCTAAAAGTCGTGGTGTCGAACAAGCCTGTGGATGCTAAATTTAGGAAATTTCGCACTGATTCCGCCGCGCTTTCGGGGAACATTTCGAGCTCGATCAAACCGGCTTCGGTGTCGAGCGTTACGCACTGTGCCGCCATCGCTTTAACATCGGCCTTATCGAACGGCTCGCCTCTCACAGCTTTCGGTTTCGGGGTCGGCCGGACATTGGTCTTCACGGGTTCGCGCACCCGCTTCTGCGGATCAACAGTAGCGGCAAAGACGGCGAATAAAAGGAAAACAAAGATTACATTCCTGAGCATTTCATCTACATTTTCAGATAAACCGATTCGCGTGTAAAGTGGAAAGATCAGAGTTTGGAGTTCCAACCTTACTTGACCCTTCGTGGCGAACGGCCTGCTAAAGCATGAACTCTGAGCGCAAGAACACATCAAATCATGAAACAAATTTCAATACTCGTCGCCCTTCTTTTATTCGTTATCAGTTCCTTTGCCCAGCGTGAACTCGGTGTTCGCCCGACTGACACCGGCGGGCCGCTGATGTTCGAGCAGGCGGCATTTGACGTCCAAACCTACGATATAAGCCTGAAAGTAGATCCGAAGGCAAAATCTATCTCCGGCACGACGGTGATGACGGCAAAGATCGTCATTCCAACCAACGTGATCGTTCTCGATCTCGACACGACCTTTGCGATAGACAGTATTTACGGCGAAGCGATTGGCAAACAGGCGGCGCTCAAATACGAACGGCGTGAGGGCAAGATCTGGATATACTTTCCGATGACAAAGCAGCCGGGTGAGACGTTTGAAACGATAATCACTTATTTCGGCATTCCGCGCGAAGCTCCGCGGCCGCCCTGGGTCGGCGGTTTTATGTGGAAAAAAACGGCCGACGGCTCCGATTGGATCTCCGTCGCCTTGCAAAACGACGGAGCCGATCTGCTGTTCCCGTGCAAGGACCATCCGTCCGACAAACCGGCGACTTCGGCAATGCATATCACCGTACCCGACCCGCTGATCGCAACGGGCCCTGGCAAGCTCGAAGGCGTAAAGAAGAATCCGGACGGAACATCGACCTATAATTGGCGGATGACGAATCCGATAGCAAATTACTCGCTTGTTTTTAACGCCGCACCGTACAAGATGATCGAGGACAAATATAAATCGATAGCCGGTGATACAGTGCCGGTAGTTTTTTACATTTTGCCCGAAAGCTTTGCCAAAGGCCCGGGCCTCATCGCCGAGCAGAAAAAATACCTCGCGTTTTATGAAAAATATCTCGGGCCGTTCCCATTTCGCTCACAGAAGGTCGGCATCGTCGAAACACCGCATCTGGGGATGGAGCATTCGACTAACATCGCCTACGGAAACCAGTTCAAGTACGACAAGGACGGCACCGATGGATTGCTGCTTCACGAATTCGGCCACGAATGGTGGGCCAATCTAGTCACCGCATCGGACTGGCGCGATTTCTGGATACACGAAGGCTTTCAGTCGTTTATGGACTCGTTATATCAGGAGCATCTGCACGGTCAGGACGCATATCTGACCGCGATGCATGCCCGCCTAGGGCGTCTGAAAAACAAGCAGGCCGTCGCTCCGCGCGAACCGAAGATCGCCTACCAGGTGTATATGTCCGCCCCCGATTACCTGAACAGCGACGGCGACATCTACGGCAAAGGCGCTCTTATCCTGAATACGCTCCGATATCTCATCGGCGACCAGGCTTTCTTCAAAGCTCTCCACCACATGGCCTACCCGACAAAGGAAATGGAAAAGCTTACCGATGGCCGTCAAACAAGATTGGTCAACACAGACGATTTCCTCACCATCGCCGAAAAGGATTCGGGAATGAAACTCGACTGGTTTTTCGAGCTGTATTTAAGACAGCCGCAACTGCCCAAACTCGTCAGCGAGGTCTCCGGCAACACTCTTTCTCTACATTGGGAAACCCCTAACAACATGCCCTTCCCAATGCCGATCGACATCGAAATTAACGGCAAACCCCAGCGTGTCGAAATGAAGAACGGCAAAACCTCGATAAATTTCAACGGCCCCGCACCGGTCGTCGATCCGAAAGGCTGGATTCTGAAAGCTCAATGATGGACAAGCCAAAGATTGAAGTTACATCTGAAGTTATATCTCGGCCAATCGGAATCGTTCCTCTCGGCAAGCACGATCACGTAGCCGCTCACCGAGCCATCGATGCTGGATATCCAGCTGTTGAGGAAAAACTTCCTCTTCTCCTTGAGTGGCTTCAGGATATGAATTGGCCCGTTGCTCAAACGCTTGAGCCTTTTATGGCGTCAATCGGCGAACCACTGATACCTCATTTAGAGAAGATCTTTGAGACGGATGATTTGATTTGGAAATGTAATATTATCTCTAGACTGGTTCGCGAATCGCCGCCTTTAGCAATCCACTTTCGAGGTTACTTAGAAACATTGGCAAACCAGGAGACTGACGACGAGGACGAGGAGTGGCTTAGAGAGACTGCAAGAGGCGTGTTGCGGGAACACGGATGGGAGATAAGCAGCGACGAATAGATTACCCAAGATTCGGGAGCCTATTGCCCAAGTTCCGGGAGCCTTCTGAAAGAGCATAGCCGGCTGATTTTTATTGCATCAATCTGTATTTCGAATTATTCTAATGAATATGAACGCACTTCTTGAACAAGCATTGAAACTCCCTTTGGCCGAACGTATCCGGCTTGCGGATGATCTTTATGTGAGCGTTGGCGGCCAGTCTGGAACAACTCCATTGACGGATGCTCAAATCGAAGAACTCGAACGCCGACTTGACGATCATCGACGCAATCCTCAGAATGCGATTCCTTTGGAGCAGTTTTTAGATCGTTTTGATGCACGATGAGCGTTCGAGCCTTTTCGCTTCTTGCTTCTGCCGAGCAAGAAGCTTACGACGCGTTTGACTGATATCAAACCGAACGATTCGGGTTGGGCTATGAGTTTAGGATCGAAGTAAAGCTTGCGCTCAAGCAAATTGTTACCGGCCCGCTCCAGTTTGCGTTGGTTCACGGGGCCGATATTAGACGGGCTCGCATTGACCGCTTTCCTTTTTCCATCAGTTTTAAATCAGAGAATGACGCGATTCTGGTCCTCGCGATATTTCACGAGAAGAGAAATCCACTTATCTGGAAAGACCGTATCGACTTAGATCGATAAACAAGGACAATCCACAACCCTTCTTCCGCAGGTATTGCACCACAAAATTGCCCGTTTTTACCAATTTTGGTATCGTAATAAGTTACCAATCCATTAATAATTGTTATAAACAGGATCTAAATAATGGCAACTCCAGCAAAAGAAGTTAATACAGAGGCCGAAAATAAAGACGTGAATGAGGTTCTCGTCGAAAAGGCAAAGACTACCGAGGCTGACGGCTATAGCCCGACGACAAAGGTGCAGAAGGATGCCAAAGCCATCGCGGCGGAGAAACCGGCGAAGGCAACGAAGGCTGCCGCTGAAGACATGGGCAAAACATATGGGCTTGATACGAAAGCTCTCGTCGGGCTTTATCGGACGATGTACATGTCCCGCCGGATCGACGACAAGGAGATCCAGTTAAAGGGCCAGAATAAGATCTTTTTCCAGATATCGGGTGCAGGCCACGAAGGCGTCCTTGCCGGGGCGGCACTTGCGATGAAGCCCGGTTACGACTGGTTTTTTCCCTATTATCGCGACCGTGCGTTGATGATCGGGCTTGGAATGACGGCGCAGGAAATGCTCTGGTCGTCTGTCGGTGCTGAGCCTGACCCGAATTCGCATGGGCGTCAGATGCCTTCGCATTGGGGCAGCACGAAGTTGAACGTTCCTTCGCAGTCTTCCTGCACAGGCTCACAGGCGCTACACGCGGTCGGTGCGGCGGAAACGGGAACGCGTGCGGCCATCGTCAAGGAATTGCAGGACAAAATTACCGGATTCAAAGGCGACGAGGTCGTATATATGTCGGTCGGCGACGGCACAACGAGCGAAGGCGAGTGGTGGGAAGCCTTAAACTCCGCCTGCAACCTGAAGCTGCCGGTTATATTTCTTGTAGAAGATAACGGGTACGCTATTTCAACGCCGGTCGAGGTGGGCACGGCGGGCGGCGATATCTCAAAGCTGGTCACCGGATTCCCGGATCTACAAATTCAAAAGATCGACGGGACCGATCCGCTTGAGTCTTACGGTGCGTTCAAAAAAGCTGTTGAGTATTGCCGTGCTCGAAAAGGCCCGGCGTTCATACACGCAAAGGTCACCCGCCCTTATTCGCACTCGCTTTCCGATGATGAAAAGCTCTATCGCCCGGCCGAAGAATTACAGGCCGACGCTGCGATCGATCCGATCAAGACCTACGCTGAGTTTTTGATGACTGAGGGAATCGCAAACCCTGAAACGCTCGAAAAGCTGCGAAAAGAGGTCGATGACGAGGTCAGCAAAGCCGCCGACATCGCCATCGAAACGCCGCAGCCGGCACCCGAAACCGCGCTTCGGAACGTGTTTTCACCCGATATAGATCCCACGGACCGCCCGCTATTCGATACAGAGGAAGGCGCCGAGCTTTCCGGCAATGCGGGCACTATGGTCGATCTGATCAACCGCTGCATGCACGAGGAAATGGAACGCGATCCGCGCATCGTCGTCTTTGGCGAGGACGTGGCCGATTGCTCCCGCGAAGAATACCTCGACGAACTAAAAGGCAAAGGCGGCGTTTTCAAGGTGACCGCCAACCTACAGCGGAAATTCGGCTCGACACGCGTTTTCAATTCGCCGCTGGCCGAGGCAAACATCATCGGCCGTGCCGTTGGAATGGCGATACGCAACCTGAAACCGGTGGTCGAGATACAGTTTTTCGATTACATTTTCCCTGCTATGCACCAGATTCGCAACGAGGTCGCCGTTATGCGTTGGCGTTCAGACGGCGACACGAAATGCCCGATGGTCATGCGTGTTCCCGTCGGCGGCTATTTGAAGGGCGGCGCGGTTTACCATTCTCAGTCCGGCACGACGCTCTTTTCGCACACGCCGGGATTGATGATCGCGTACCCGTCGACCGCGCTCGACGCTAATGGATTGCTTCGCACCGCGATCCGCTGCGACGATCCGGTTATGTTTCTCGAACACAAACACCTGTACCGACAGGTTTACAACAAATCTCAATACCCGTCGAAGGATTTCCTCATTCCGTTCGGCAAGGCAAAAACCGTTCGCGAGGGCAGTGACGTAACGGTTATTACTTACGGCGCATTGGTCGAACGCTCGAATCAGGCGGCGAAACGCCTCGAACAGCAGGGAATATCGGTCGAAATAATCGACCTTCGCACGCTCGTCCCCTATGATTGGGAAGCCGTCGCCGAATCCGTCAAAAGGACTACGCGCGTTATCGTTGCTCACGAAGACCCGATCTCATACGGCTATGGAGCCGAGATCGCCGCCCGCATCTCCGACGAGCTTTTTGAGTATTTGGACGCTCCCGTCCGCCGCGTCGGCGCCACAGATACTTTTGTCGGTTACGCTCCGCAACTGGAAGATTTTATCCTTCCGCAGTCAGATGATGTCGAGAAGGCGGTGCAGGAATTGATGAAATATTGATATGCCTTATGTATCTTTCTTTTTCGGCATTGTTATCAGGATGTTTCATAACGACCATAACCCACCGCATTTTCATGCGGAATATCAAGGACAGAGCGCAAAGTTTGATCTTGATGGTAATCTGGTAGAAGGTAGGATGAGATCGCGAACGGCAAAGTCGCTGATAAAGAAATGGCCCAAATTACACAAGGACGAGCTAACGATAAACTGGGGGCAAGCGCAAAAACTCGGCGAGATTCGCAAGATCGATCCGCTCGACTAGTCGCTAGAAGTAAGAATTATATGCCGGTAGTCATCGACGCAAAATATATATCGGACTACAAAATTCGGGTTGTGTTCAATAATGGCGAGGAGCGGATCGCTGATTTTTCCAAATGGGGTATCGGTCGCGGCATGTATAAACCGCTCAAAGACAAAATGTATTTCAAGACATTCTTCGTTGACGGTTGGACGATCTCGTGGCCAAACGGCGCCGACATTGCACCGGAGACTCTTTACGAAGAAAGCGAACCGGTATAAATCCGTTTTAAATCTGCTTGTTTTCGACCCGGATATCGATTCCAGATAACACACAGATTTCATGTGTTACCTGGAACGGTTCGTGATAATGCACGGATTTAGGCGTGTTAAGCCGAATGATTCCGCATAATCATAAGTTAGGCGGCTGACCGTCGTTAGCTAAAAGGAGGGAAAGAAATGTTAAGTTTCAGCCCAGCGGATGCTGACCTTATCCGCACAATTGAGCGCGAGCGACTTCGAGCCTTAGTGGATGCGAACGTGGAACTAGCGCGCCAGCTTCATGCTGACGACTTCCAACTTATAAATCCTCGCGGTGAATCCATCTCGAAAGAGCAGTATTTGGGCGGCATCGCCTCTGGTCAGATAAATTATCTTATCTGGGAGCCTGTATCACCGATTGAGGTGCGCGGTGATGGACATTCGGCTGCCATCCGATACCAGTCGCAACTAGAAATCATAGTCCAAGGTCAAAAGGTGCCGCGCGGGCACTACTGGCACACCGACACCTATGAAAAGCTTTGCGGACTCTGGCAGGTGGTATGGTCTCAGGCGACCGGAATACAGTAGGTAGCGTTGACATCGTCCGTCATACAGTTGCGGTCTCTCGTCGCCGCCTAACAACTCAGCTATGAAAGAAGCAGTCAAGCACATGATTCGACCTGTCCGCCGCGGTCACCGAAACAACTGCTTGGCTGCGGAAGGGTTGATGTTAGTGATCGCC
>JAYSON010000295.1:0-2262 GCA_043722725.1 Chloracidobacterium sp. | reverse complement strand
GATTCAGGAAATTGACGAGTTTCCCGGCGAATTGAAGGAAATCTACCGGACGGCGTGGGAAGTTCCGATGCGGTCGCTGATCGACATGGCCGCCGACCGCGGAGCGTTTATCGACCAGAGCCAATCACTCAACCTTTTCATGGAAAGTCCGAATATCGGCAAGCTTTCGTCGATGTACATGTACGCCTGGCAAAAAGGTTTGAAGACGACTTATTATCTTCGCTCGCGTCCAGCGACGAAGATCGCGCAGGTCGCTGCCGCCGAAAATACGACCGCCGAAGTTAGGGCTTATTCCGACGAGGAAGCATTGGTTTGCTCGCTGGAAAACCCGGAAGATTGTGAGGCATGTCAGTAACCGCATGAGTTACGCGTTTACGCGTGATCTCAACGTGGCAATTAGGCCTTTTGTTTCTTGACGATGCGTTTTATTAACGTTTTTCACGCCTAAAGGCGTAACTCTTACAAAAAATATGCTGCTAGATCCCGGATTCAATTTAACTCTTCGTCCGATGAAATACCCGGATTTTTATGAAATGTATAGAAATTCGATCAAGAATACATGGACGGTCGAAGAGGTCGATTTTTCGACTGACGTCTCGGACCTCCGCAATAAAATGACTGGGCCGGAGCGTCATATGATCAATCGCCTGGTCGCGTTTTTCGCTACCGGCGATTCGATAGTGTCGAACAACCTGGTGCTGAATTTATACAAGCACATCAATTCACCCGAAGCCCGGATGTATCTGTCACGCCAGCTTTACGAAGAAGCGGTGCACGTGCAGTTTTACCTGACGCTGCTCGATACATACATTCCCGATTTTGCGGAACGCGAACAAGCTTTTGCGGCGATCGAGAATATTCCTTCGATCCGTGCGAAAGGCGATTTTTGCATGAAGTGGATCGATTCAATCGATAATTTACAGTCTCTGCAAACGCGTGACGACCGCAAGCTATTCCTGCTGAATCTGATCTGCTTCGCGACTTGTATCGAAGGGCTGTTTTTCTTCGCCGCTTTTGCTTACGTTTACTTCCTGCGTTCAAAAGGCTTGCTGCACGGGCTTGCAGCCGGAACGAATTGGGTTTTTCGCGATGAATCGGCGCACATGGCATTTGCATTAGAGGTTGTGAACCAAGTCAGAACCGAAGAGCCGGGACTTTTTGACGATGCTTTGACGCGGCAGATCGTTGAAATGCTTGACGAAGCGGTGGAATGTGAAATGCAGTTCGCCGAAGACATTCTTTCGGGCGGCGTCGCCGGGCTTTCGGTCGCGGACATGCGCCGATACCTCGAATTCGTCGCCGACCAGCGTCTGGCAATGCTCGGCCTGCAAAAGGTTTATGGTGCAAAAAATCCGTTCTCGTTCATGGATCTGCAAGATGTGCAGGAACTCGCGAACTTTTTCGAACGCCGCGTTTCGGCCTATCAAGTCGCTGTCGCGGGCGATGTCAGTTTTAATGAAGCGTTTTAAGAAATGGCACTTTCGGAAACCGGTTATCTACTTGATTTCGTGCTGGAACGCGAGAATGTTCCTTCATTTTCCGAGTATCCATTTTCGTTAAAGGCTTTATCGAAATTCCGTTCTTTGAGGTTTCATCCCAAAGTCACATTTTTTGTCGGCGAGAATGGAAGCGGCAAATCCACACTGCTTGAAGCAATCGCTTACGCGATAGGCCTTAATCCGGAAGGCGGAAGGCGGAAACCGCAACACGATCTTTTCAACGGCCGATACACATTCTCCACTTTTTGAGTACACACGGCTTATCAGAAGTCACAAGTATCCGACGGACTCGTATTTCCTTCGTGCGGAGAGTTTTTATAATCTCGCTACTTACATGGACGATAAGGACGATCCGGAATACAGCCGGAGCGCGTATCTCGGGCTGTGGGGCGGAAAATCGCTGCACGAGCAGTCGCACGGCGAATCGTTCATGGCAACGATCACAAATCGATTGCGCGGTTCGGGAGTTTATTTATTCGACGAGCCTGAAGCTGCTCTGTCACCGTCCCGTCAACTCGCGGCTTTGGCTGCATTTCACGCGCTCGTCAATCTCGACTCACAGCTGATAATAGCTACGCATTCTCCGATCCTAATGGCATATCCTGAGGCACTAATTTACCATTTTTCTGAAAATGGCATTAAACCGATAGATTACACAGAGACGGAGCATTACACGATAACAAAAGAATTTCTGAATAAGCCGGACAAGATGATCAAATACCTGTTTGAGAAGTCCGAAGAATTTTAGAGCCGTGCCACCTAA
>JAYSON010000294.1:0-11780 GCA_043722725.1 Chloracidobacterium sp. | reverse complement strand
CCGGATCATGTCTTCGGCCAGATCTAGTATCTTAATCGGTTCGCCCATGTCAAGGATGAAGATCTCGCCGCCGCTCCCTAGCGCTCCGGCCTGCAGTACAAGCTGCGACGCTTCGGGAATGGTCATGAAATAGCGCGTCATCTCCTTATCGGTGACGGTGATCGCCTCGCCTTTTTGGATCTGTTCGCGGAATATCGGAACCACAGAGCCTGCCGAGCCGAGCACGTTCCCGAACCGCACAGCCATGTAATTCGTCGCGTAAACCTGGTTCAACTCCTGCACGACGATCTCGGCGATACGCTTCGAAGCGCCCATCACGGATGTCGGATTTACGGCCTTGTCGGTCGATATCAACACAAAGTCACTGACGCCGTATTCGCCGGCAATCTTACCGAGCAATCGAGTCGCAAATATGTTGTTCTTTACCGCCTCGCTAGAGTTCGTTTCCATCAACGGCACGTGTTTGTGAGCTGCCGCGTGGAAAATTACCTCGGGTTTGTATCGTTCAAAAATCTCCCGCATTCGCGGCTCGTCACCTACATCCGCGATCAAAGGAATATGGGAGATGTTTACGGCCTCGGCTGAAAGTTCGCGCGTAATATTGAAAAGGAGAAACTCGGCCCGTTCGACCAACAGAAGCAATTTCGGTTCGTAACCAATGATCTGTCTAACCAACTCGGAGCCGATCGATCCGCCCGCCCCGGTCACCACCACGGTTCTGTCCGTCAGGAAATCGTGAAGGTTCTCGTCGTCGAGCTGGACAGGATCGCGTCCAAGCAAATCTTCGATCTGAACGTCGCGAATACGGCTGACCGAAACGCGGCCATGGGCTATCTCATTTAGACTCGGGACGATCTGCGCCCGGACGGGAATTGCCGTGCATACATCGAGGATGCGACGAATATCCTTACCCTGAGCCTGATCGATCGCGATGACGATCTGTTTGATATTCAACTCATCGACAAGCCGCGGCAAATCCTGCGTTGTGCCGAGAACCTTGATGCCGCTCACGCTTCCACCCTTTTTTCGCGAATCGTCATCGACAAGACCCCGAATATCAAACTCCGCATCCGCCCGGCCGCTCATTTCCTTAACGAGCGTCGCACCCATTCGTCCCGCTCCAACCAGCAATGCAGCTTTTCTCTTAATACGCCGCCTCGTGCCAACCACTCCGCCTTTATCGCCTATTTCGTAAAAAAAGCGCCTTAGAACACGAAGACCCAAAATGGCTCCAAATCCTAACACCGTATCTATCAAAATAACCGAGATCGGTACCTGCCAGAGATTGAAGTTCGTAAAGATCAGCAGAAATCTGAGAGCAATAAGCACTGCCCCTGACAGAAAAGCCGCTGTCAAAAAGACCTTCAGGTCCTCGATGCTCACATACCGCCATAGGATCGAATACGCGCCGACCAGAAAAAGAGATGAAAATTGGACAAGGATGACAAAAGGAAGCTGTCTAAGGGCAATATCGAGATAGAAATCACCTAGTTGAACGTTGATCGCTGGTAAATAGGCAAGAAAAAACGCGACGGAAAGAACGGCAATGTCCAACAAAAACTGTGTTGGCCGCCGCAAAAACCAAAGTTGTTCCGATAACGGTTTTTGATCGTCCACCTTATTAGGCATCCAAGCCACAATACTCTCCGTATTTCGAAATTACATCGGCTAAAGCGATACTGTCAACACCAAACCCTCGATAAACAAAGCATTTGCCGAATCTGAAGCTCTGGACAACTCCACTGGCAAAAGCTTGAATCAAAGGCCGTTGTGAGTTATTCTGTTCGAGGTAATTTGATTAGAGGTTTTTTCATGCTTTTGAGGATCTTGTTAATATTGGCCGCTTCGATCTGCTTCGCACAGATTGTTTTCGCACAAGCTGTTCCAGTTGAAACTGAAGAGCAGAAAGGATATTTGATCGGACCGGGTGACGAGGTTACCGGCAAGGTTCTTGGCGAAACGCAATTCGATTTTGTAGCTACGGTCGATGAGGATGGAAAGTTCGAAGTGCCTTTCTTTGACAAGCCGATAATTGCTAAGTGCAGATCCGAGCGGGAATTGCGGACCGAAGTATCAAAGCTGCTCGCAAAGTATCTTAGAACTCCGCAGATCAGCCTTCGTGTCACGCAGCGAAACAGCCGCCAGCCGGTCAGTATTTATGGCGAGGTCCGACAGCAGCAGCAGGTTGTTCTTACAAGAAAGGCTTATTTGCTCGAGCTTATTTCCTTTGCGGGCGGCGTATCGGAAAAGAGCGGCGGAATGATACAGGTTTTTCGCACAAAACCGCCGATGTGTTCGGATGCGAATGTCGCCTCGGACTGGAAGACGGAAAGCGACAGCGTTTTAGACGTTCCATCGAGAATGTATAGCCTGGCGAGTCTGCGGCAAGGCCGCGAGGAAGCAAATCCGGAGATATATGCCGGTGATATCATCGTTGTTCAAAAGGCCGCTCCGGTTTACATTACCGGCGAAGTATTGCGTCCCGGCGAGATGAGTATTCCTGAAGGCGGCCTGCCTCTCACGCAAGCCGTAGCCATGGCCAGCGGGATAACCCGTGAAGCAAAAACGTCAAACGTTAAGATCTACCGTCGAAAATTAGGCTCACCTCAGCCCGAAATAATTGCCGTCAATTACTCGCAGATTAAAAAAGGAACGCAAAAAGACGTAATGCTCGAACCTTTCGATATCGTCGAGGTCGATAAGGCAAGCAAGAAATTTACCGATTATCTTTTGGAATTTGCGACCGGTATTCCAAACAGGATTCCGCTTCCGATTCGGCCGTTCTAAATAGAAAGGCGATCTTATTTCTCTGTATCTGCGTAGATCTTTTCGATCACGTCTTTGTATTTTTCGCTGACGACGCGACGTTTGATCTTGAGCGTCGGCGTTAGTTCACCGCCTTCGACCGTCATTTCGTTTTCCAGAAGCACAATTTTCTTTACCGTTTCGTACTTCGAGAGCTTTTCTGTCGCCGCGGCTATCTGGCGCTCGATCAGATCGATAATACGGGGGCTTTCACAGAATTCTCTTGGCGTGGAGAGGTTCAGATCTTTGATCTTCGCGTACGATTCGAGCTGTTCAAAATTCGGCACGATCAACGCCGCCGCGAACTTTCGCTCGTTACCCACAAGGACGGCCTGGTTTACAAAACGCGACGAACGGATCATCTGTTCGATCGGCGAAGGTGCAATATATTTACCGCCGGAAGTTTTGAAAAGCTCCTTTTTCCGATCCGTGATGTACAGGAAACCGTCGTGATCGAGCCGTCCAATATCTCCGGTCCTGAACCATCCATCTTCGGTGAACGCCTCGTTAGTGGCTTCGTCCTTCTTGTAATAACCGAGCATCACACCTGGGCCAAATGCCTCGATCTCACCGTCTTCGGCAATGCGAACCTTCACGTTGCGAATTGGCTTGCCGACCGAGCCAAGCCGCACATCGACCGGATTATTCGACGCGATGACCGGCGACGTCTCGGTCAAGCCGTAACCCTGCATTATCGAAATTCCCGCGCCTGTGAAGATCAGGTAGATATCGTCGGGTAAAGCAGCCCCGCCGCAGATGCACGAACGCAGATTTCCGCCAAAAAATTGTCGAAGCTTCGAAAAGACAAGCCTGTCCGCAAGTTCGTGCTTGACAGCAAGAGCCGAAGACACCGGCCCGCCCGATGCGTTTGCCAGCGCATATTCCCTCGCTTTCCCCATTGCCCAATCGAATATTTTTTCCTTTAGCCCGCCGGTCTGCGCGGCTTTGAGCTTGGCTTTGGCATAGACTTTCTCAAAGATACGCGGCACGCCCACAAATATCGTCGGTCGGACCTCGCGAAGATTATCCGGCACCTTCTCAACCGATTCGGCGTAGTGTACCGCCATTCCGCTCAGAATATAAAGGTACATCGCCGAACGCTCGAAAACGTGCGAAAGCGGTAATACCGACAATGGTACATCGTCGGACGAAAATGTATATTTCTCGCCCGAGTCGATCACGTTTGAGACGATGTTATTGTGCGTCAGCATCACGCCCTTTGGCTCGCCGGTCGTTCCGCTTGTGTATATCAGGGTTGCGATATCCGTCGGTTCGATTGAGTTTTGAAGTTCGTCGAGCAAGCTGGGAGCTTGCCGTCCGCTTTCTTCACGGCCGTTTCTTTCCAGATCAGCGAGAGAAATGCCGTTGTCGACATCTACGCCCGATGAATCAAAGAAAACGATTTTCTCAAGCGAAAGACATTCGGGAAAAACCGCTGCAATTCGGTCATAGGCCGCTTTGTTTTCGAGAAAAAAGACCTTTGCGGTTGAATCATTAATGATGTAGCAGACGGAATCCGGCGCAAGGGTTGTATAGATGGGAACGTCGATCACTCCTGCAAACTGGCATCCGGCATCTGCCAGCGTCCAATCCGGCGAATTTGCGGCAAGGATCGCGGCCTTGTCTCCCTTACGAAGCCCGAGCGCGTACAACCCAAGCGCGATCGCTTCGGCCCTTTCAATCATCTCGCCAGACGAAATCGATCTCCAGTCACCGTCCTTTTTGTAGTTCAACGCATTCGGACGATCATGCTTCCTGGCTGCACACAAAAAGAGTTCGGCGAGCGTTGTCGGTTCGTCGGCCAAAAGCGGTATGCCGCGCCCGATCGATTCGCGAGAGATGGTATCGGTGACATGGTTCATTTCTCCAGCACGCCTCCGAAAAAAATCTTCAACACCTCATCGGCCATAGGCCCAAGTTGATAAGACTTTTTGGAAAGTATCCAGTTCGTCACCATCTCATCCAGAGCGCCGTAGAGGATCTTCGCACAGACGATCGGCTTTAGATCGCTGCGAAATGCGCCGGATTGCTGGCCATCGGCAATTGTTTTGCGAATGATATCCAGATATTCTGCAAAACCGGCTGCCGAGAACTCCTGCATGAACTTGGTCGAACCTCGCAGCTCGACCTGAAATACAATCGCCAGGTCGCGGTCCGCCCCAAGTTTTTCGAGATGAAGCTCAGCAATGCGATGCAGCTTTGCCGATGGATCCGCGATAACGGCAAGTTCACGCCGCCCTTCGGCAATAAACTCGGCCATTGCCCGGTCGAATATCGAATGCAGTATTTCGTCCTTGCTCTTGAAATACAGGTAAACGGTACCATCGGCAATGCCCGCCTCACCGGCAATATCGGCGACCTTCGAATTGAAGTAGCCCTTACCGGCAAACACCTTTATTGCCGCGCGAAGAATTGCTTCGCGTTTATCAGTGACGGCGGCGCGCGTCGATGTATGTAAACTTCTGCTGCGGGACATCTTGTAATTGGAGCTCGTCGGAACACAAAAACACTGTTACTGAATGACGATTCATTCAGTAAGAAAGACTACACCAGTATTGAGTTTCAATTCAAGGAAAATGAACCCATCGAAATTATTTGTGAATCCTGAAACTAAAATTGGATTTGGATTGGGAACACATGCAGATCCAAAATATGTGGCGGAGAGGACAGGACTCGAACCTGCAAGCGATCACTCGCGGTAGTTTTCAAGACTACTGCCTTACCAATTAGGCTACCTCTCCGCATTTAGTGCGGCAAAGGAAAAATATACCGCAATCGCGGTTGATAAACAACCTGTTTTACTCACAAAAAAACCCCGGCTGGGAGTTAATCAGCCGGGGGCACAAGAGAGAGGAGCGAAGATGGACAAGATCGCTCATTCGGACGCTAACAATTGTGAGATCTGTGATTCGAGCTTGGCGGTCTTATCCCAGCCATCGCTCCGCAGCGCGATCGCGCCATGCTGATTGATCAAAAAATATGAAGGGAAACCCATATTGATGTTGCCGCCTTTGTCGGTGTCCGCGTATTTGAGGAACACGCCAAAACTGTTTGGCAAGATATTGAATTCAAAGGGGTTTTTCCGCAAGTAAGGCTCAACCTTCACCTGGTTTTTCATGGTCAAGGCCAAAAATACGACGTCTTTATCCTTATAACGCTTCACTACGTCATTAAGCTTGGGGAGTTCGCTGTGGCAGATTGCGCATTTTGTCGACCAAAACGTGAGTACCACGACCTTTCCCTGGAGTTGGGTTAGGTTGAAGATTTTCCCGTCAAGCGCTTCAAGATTAAAATCCGGCGCCGCCGCCCCCAGTTTCAAGCTCTGCTGGGTAAAGGCCGAAACGGTTATAATTAGCGTCAGTAGAAAAAGACTTACAATTCGCATCTTTCGTTGTGTTACAGGATGTTGAGATGTGTTCAAATGTGTTGAACACCTATCTTTAAACAAACAGCTAATGCGGAATTAATCCAGAAAAATGATTCGGTCGCGTAATCGTGGGAGTTCTGCGGGCGAGCGGGCCTTATAAAAAAGCACGCTCCAATACAAAACCGGACTACGTGTTAAACTTTCCCGATGCTTCTCGAATCAATTGGAGTTGAAAATTTCCGAAATCTGGACGGCATCGTGCATTGTGGGCACGGCCTGAATATTCTAGTAGGGTTTAACGGACAAGGCAAGACGAACTGGCTCGAAGCGATACATATTCTTGCAACGACTCGTTCTTTTAAGACTGCGAAGCTGCAGGAGACGATCCGTTTTGGCGAAGGTCTTGCGATAATCCGCGGTCGCGTAATGCGTTCCGAAGACATCCACCGCGATCTGCAGGCCGTATTGCAGGGCAATACAAAGAGTTTCCTGGTCAACGGCAAACGCGAGACGCTGCAGCGTTATCTCGGCCAGCTTCATGCCGTCGTTTTCAATTCCGGCGAGCTTGAGATTGTCCGCGGCACACCGGACGCCCGACGCAAATTTCTTGACCGGGCGATCGTCTCGATCCATCCGCCGTATGTTCAAACGCTTACTGATTACAACCGCGTCATTAAGCAAAAAAATTCGTTGCTGCAGGCGGCGAACGACGAACGGAATTCGGTAGAAAAGACAGCCGTACTGCTTCAACCCTGGAACGAACAACTTGCAACCCACGCCACCCGAATTCACCGTTCGCGAATCCGTTTTGTTGAACGGCTGAACGAGGCGTTTGAAAAAAGTCTCTTAGGCAGTGAGGAGATATCGATCCGCTACGTTTCGTCGCTCGAAGGCAAAGGCGACCTCTCCGATTACGAAGGATTGATTACCGAGCGTCTAAAGCTGCGAGTCCAGGCCGAGATCGCAGCCGGTTACGCGCTCGTCGGGACACATCGTGACGATCTCGAAATACTCCTGGACGGCCATGACATTCGAAAATACGGCTCCGCCGGCCAACAGCGAAGCGCTCTCTTGCTCTTGCTGCTTGCCAATCTATCGGTCTATCATGCCCAACAGCAGGAATATCCGCTGTTCCTGCTCGACGACATCGACGCCGAACTCGACTATCAGCGCATCGGCCAACTGCTCGAATTTCTCGACGGCAAAACGCAGACCTTTGTTACTACGTCGAAGGATAGTTTTGTTGAAAAATTCGGAGGGGATTCCACGGTCTTCAGAGTCGAGAATGGCGCCGCAAAACTTATATAAAACACAGATATTTATCGCCTTTCCACGCTACCCAAATCTGCTAAGAAATGCTATAATTTTCTTTTGGTATATGAAGAGTTTTCCTGACAGTGAATTGATAGAGAGTGACGCCGAAAAGCTTGGCGGAACACCGGTGTTTTGCGGTACCCGGGTGCCGGTCCAGAATCTGTTCGATTATCTTGAAGGCGGTGACAGCTTGGACGTCTTTCTCGATGATTTTCCAACTGTCTCGCGAGAGCAAGCAATAGGAGTTTTGGAACTTTTCAGAGTTCGGCTGCTGGAAGATTATGAGATTGCTGCTTGACGAGTGCGTGCCGAGGCGTCTGAAAAGAGATTTCATAGGACACGAAGTTCTGACGATTGACGAAGCAGGCTTCAAAGGCTTAAAGAATGGCAATTTGCTCAGTGCGGCATCGGACGAATTCGATGTTTTGATCACAGTTGATAAGAATATTGAACATCAACAGAATATAAATCTGCCGATGGCGGTCTTGATCCTTTTGGCAAGGTCGAACCGCTACGAATCACTCGCTCCGCTTGTTCCGAATGCACTCATAAAACTGGAAAGCATCGTAAAATGCAGACTTGTTAAAATTGAAAGTTAGTTAGAGGTTATACATAAATTGGCTAAAGCAAAGCAAGAATACGGGGCGGATCAGATCACGGTTTTAGAGGGACGCGACGCGGTGCGTAAGCGCCCGGCGATGTACATTGGCTCGACGAGCGAGATCGGCCTTCACCATCTGGTTTACGAGGTTGTTGACAATTCGGTTGATGAAGCCCTGGCGGGTTATTGCGACACGATCGAAGTTGCGATCCACATGGATAATTCCGTAACCGTCATCGATAACGGCCGCGGCATCCCGACCGATATGCACAAGCAGGAAAAACGTTCGGCAGCGGAGGTCGTGATGACGATCCTTCATGCCGGTGGCAAGTTCGACACAAACTCATATAAAGTGTCGGGCGGGCTTCACGGCGTCGGCGTTAGCTGCGTAAATTTTTTGAGCGAATATCTGAGGCTTGAAATTTGGCGGGACGGTAAAACTCACGAACAGGAATACGAGGCCGGCATTCCCGTGGCGCCGCTCAAACAGACTGGTACGACGACGAAACGTGGCACAAAGATTACGTTCCGTCCAGATTCGAGTATTTTCGAGACGACAATTTACAGCTTTGACAAACTATCCGAGCGGCTACGCGAAAAGGCGTTCTTGAACAAAGGCATCCGCATCTTTATCAAGGACGAGCGCGACGAAGGCGAAAAATCGCATGAGTTCTATTACAAAGGCGGTATTGCCGAGTTCGTAAAGCATCTGAACAAAAACAAAAGCCCTCTCCACGACGATCCGCTCTATTTCGAGGTAGTTGATGACGATCTTTCGATCGAAATTTCAATGCAGTATAACGACAGCTACGACGAAAAGATCTTTTCGTTTGCCAATAACATCAACACAGTTGATGGCGGAACGCATCTTTCCGGTTTTCGCGGGGCGATCACGCGTACGATCAACAACTACGCCGAAAGCTCGGGCCTGACCAAGAATGCAAAGGTCGTGCTTACCGGCGACGACGTTCGCGAAGGCCTGGTCGCGATCATCAGCGTCAAGATTCCGCAGCCTCAATTCGAAGGGCAGACAAAAGGCAAGCTTAATTCGCCGGTAAAAGGGCAGGTCGAATCGTTCTTGAACGAAAAGCTCGGCGAGTTTTTTGAAATGAATCCGAACGTTGCCAAAAAGATCGTCGGAAAGGCGGTTGATGCGGCACGTGCCCGCGAGGCTGCAAGGAAGGCACGCGAGATTGTTCGCAAAAGTGCTCTCGGCACATCGACGCTTCCCGGCAAGCTTGCCGATTGCCAGGAAAAAGATCCGGCCCTTTCGGAAATTTACATTGTTGAGGGAGATTCCGCCGGCGGTTCGGCAAAACAGGGCCGCGACCGCAAAAATCAGGCCGTTCTGCCGCTCAAGGGTAAAATTTTGAACGTCGAAAAGGCCCGTTTCGACAAAATGCTGGGCCATGGCGAAATAAAGGCTCTGATAACCGCTCTCGGTACCGGCATCGGCAAGGACGATTTCGATGTCAACAAGCTTCGATATCACAAGATCTGCCTTATGACCGACGCCGACGTTGACGGCAGCCATATCCGCACGCTTCTGCTGACGTTCTTTTACCGGCAGATGCCACAGCTTCTGGAAAATGGCTATATATACATTGCCCAGCCGCCCCTTTACAAGGTAAAACGCGGCAAAAAAGAAGAGTACATTAAAGACGAAAAGGCGATGTTTAGATACCTGATGCGGATGGGCACGAACGATGTCGAGATCAAGACGGGCGATAAAACGATCACGGGCCGCGAGCTTGCGAAAGCATTGGAACAGACGATCGAGTTCAAAAGCTATTTCGAACGCTTTGCACGGCGCATGGGCAACGACCCGAAACTGCTGAGTGTTATTGTCAAAGCTTTTGCCGGTAAAGACGGCGTTTTAGTCAAGCACGATATCAAATTGCGAAAGGTTTTCGAGCAGGAAGAGTTGATGGCCGAAGTTGAAGGGAAGATCGCGGCAGCTGGTTTTGACACCGAGCTTGCCCACGATGAGGAGCACGGCCTGTCGGAGATCGAGATCACAATGCCGAACCACCAGCGCATCCTTTTCGATTGGAACATGGCAAGCTATGTCGAGTTTCAAAAAGCGGTCGAGCTTATGCGAACCCTCGATCAGGAATTCGCGGCACCGTTCGTTCTCGGCGAAAACGGCACCAGCGAAACGATCAATTCGCGTGAAGATCTGCTCGAAAAAGTGACGGGCATGGCCAAAAAGGACCTGACCATCCAGCGTTACAAGGGCCTTGGCGAGATGAATCCCGAACAGCTCTGGGAAACGACGATGGACCCCGAAAAACGAACGATGCTCCAGGTGCGGATCGAAGACGCGATCGAGACAGACAGCATCTTCACCGTCCTCATGGGCGACCAGGTCGAACCGCGGCGTAAATTCATCGAAGACAATGCTCTGGATGTGAAGAATCTGGACGTTTAGGGAGAGTCAGAGCCGATTTATTATCAGCAAAGGCCACCGTTGTATCTGGGTAACATCTTGGCACCTCACTTCTATATGAGAACAGTCCTACTTTTAGTTTTATTATTTTTGTGCTCCGCCGCCGGGTTGTTTGCTCAGGTGCAGATCGAGGCGCCGAAGCCGCTTAAAAATCCCGATCCCGCATATCCCGCAGAGGCTGAAACGCTTGGCTATGGCGGCGAGGTCATCGTATACGTTAAGGTCAATAGCAAAGGTAAGGTCTCTGTCATAAATGCGTTTGGCCCGGCCGCACCTTGCTCAAAGCTTGACGATTCGCGTATGGGGAAGATCAGAGGCGCCGTCGTAGATGCTGCAAAACAGTCGCAATTTGAACCGCCGTTAAAGGACGGCAAGCCGACCGATATCGAAATGTCTATAAGCTATCGGTTCAATGCATCGGGTAAGCCTTTGCGTAACCTTGTTCCGAGCGGAAAGGTGGTTGAGGGCGGTATTCTGCAGGGGCGAGTCAAGTATCTGGCGAGACCTGAGTATCCGTCTTCTGCCAGGGCAAACCGCGTTGCGGGCGCTGTTCCCGTCGGTGTTTTGGTAGACATCGATGGCAAAGTCATCGCCGCTGCCGCTGTCGGTGGTCATCCGCAACTCAGATACTCAGCTGTCAAGGCCGCATGTGCCTCAAGTATTGAACCCGTTTCCTTGAGCGGCGTACCGGTTCAGGTCAACGGAATCTTAACATACCAATTTTTACCTTAGACATTAGACAATTAAGGGTCGACTATTCCGTGTTACCCAGAACTTTCGATAGATAATCTGAATAAGCTTTGTCGTCGGGCCGTATCGCCCAACCTACCCTTACAACGTCTACGCCAGACGGCTACCGGGAACGCTCCCGGTGCCGCTACGCATTGTAGACAATGCTCTGGATGTGAAGAATCTGGACGTGTAGAGTCTTTCATGACCGAGACAAAAAAAAACGCAGAGGCAAAGCCATTTCCTCTGCGTTCTTTAGTTTTCAAATTTACCGACAGACCACCTTCTTCGGACACCGGTTCTAATCTTCGGGCCGCGGTCTACCCTGGATCACATGCCGGTTATCACAAACTGCATACAGTCGCCCTGGCTGTCGAAAGTGCGGGGGTAATTAAATTGCTGCCAACCGCCGTTCTTACACTCATCTACCTTTAGCGGCCTGCCGCAAGCCTTCACCGTATCGATGGTGAAGGGAGTTCCGAGCGGAACAATGAAAGTCTGTGCGGTGATTACCG
>JAYSON010000293.1:0-16802 GCA_043722725.1 Chloracidobacterium sp. | reverse complement strand
ATAAATAAGGATCTCACTTCGCATTCATCCAGTCGTAACCCGATCCAATTTCGGCGATCAGCGGGACGTCGAGCATCGCCGATGCTTCCATTTCGCGTTTGATGATCTCGCTGGCTTTTGCCACTTCGGCTTCGGGGGCTTCGAAGAGGAGTTCGTCGTGTATCTGCATTATCATCTGCGTTTTCAAGCCTTCCTTTTTTAAAGCCTCGTCGACTTTCAGCATCGCGATTTTGACGATGTCGCTGGCGGTGCCCTGAATCGGCATGTTGATGGCCTCGCGTTCGGCGCGTGAGCGGACGCTGAAGTTGCGGTCGTTTATCGAAGGGAAATAGCGGCGGCGGCCGAAGAGCGATTCGACGTAGCCTTTCTCGCGGGCCTCTTCGGGAATACGGTCCATGTAAGCGCGGATGCCTTTATAGGTCGCGAAATAATCGTCGATGACCTTTCTTGCTTCGGCCCTTGAAATGCCGACACGCTGTGAAAGGCCGAAAGCTTCGACCGCATAGGCGATGCCGAAATTGACGATCTTTGCCAGGCGGCGTTTTTCCTTCAGGTCTTTTTCATCAGTTGCACCGAACACAAGTCGAGCTGTTTTGGAATGAATATCTTCGCCAGTTTTATACGCCTCGAGCATCACTGGGTCCTGAGTGATATGTGCAAGAATTCTTAGCTCAAGCTGTGAATAATCGGCCGATATTAGCTTATGACCTTTTTCGGGAATGAACGCCCTTCGGATACGTTGGCCAAGCTCCGTACGGACGGGAATGTTTTGTAGATTCGGGTCGGTTGAGCTAAGACGTCCTGTGGCGGCTACGGTCTGTCTAAGGCTTCCGTGAATACGCCCGTCGGGATCGATCAGCTTTGGCAGAGCATCGGCGTAAGTTGCTTTAAGCTTGTCCAGTTCGCGGTATTCGATAATGAACCGGGCGATGTCGTAATTCAACGCAAGCTCATCCAGAACATCCCGGCTTGTGGAAACCTGTCCCGTCGCGGTCTTGCGTCCGGTGGAGATGTTCAGCTCTTCGAATATCTCGCCGACCTGTTTCGGCGAGCCAATGTTAAATTCGCGTTCGGAGATCGAAAATATCTGGATCTGCAGACGCTCAAGCTCGAGCGAAATAAACTCCGAAAAAGCCTTAAGCTGCTCCCCGTCTACCTTCATTCCCGCGGTCTCGATCTCGGCCAACAGAGATTCGAGCGGCAATTCGACCTCGCTGTAAAGCTTGGTCATGCCGTCTTCGATTATCTTATTGCGGAGCATCGGGGCGAGCCTGAGCGTCCAGTCGGCACGTTCGGCGGTTCGAAACGCCTGCTCTTCAAAACCCTGCGGAGTTTCCTGCGGGTCTAGATCAAGATCGGTCTGAGCAAGAAAGGGAAGTGCAAAGCTCGACCGGCCCGCGTCGAGCAAATACGAAGCCAGCATAGGGTCGTCCGTGACGGCTGCCGGCTCAATGCCGAGCGTTGCCAGCACGGCGAGATTTCGTTTGTAATCGTGGGCCGCCTTGTCTAGAAATCCATTCGAAAAAATGTCGCGGAGCGGCGGCAATGCGGCGTCTTTTCCGCCCGCAAAATTCTGCAGGTCGATGTAATGCGACTGGCCTGGGGCGGTCGCGATCGCCACGCCGAGAGGTTCGCTTTTGTGATAGCAACTCGATCTTTCGCCCGCGTTTGCGTCATTTACCTCAAAACTCCAGAACTCCGTTTCCCAAAGTTTGCGGATAAGCTTATCGAGATCTTCACGGTTCGAAATTACCGAATACGCGGCGTCAATAGTTTCGGTTGTCGATTCCTTTCGCTTTTCGAATAGCGTTGCCGAATCGGCAAATTCGCGGGTCAACGAGTTAAATTCGAGTTCGCGGAAGAGTGCGTAGGCTGCTTCGCGGTCGGGTTCGCGCGATTTAAGTTGGTCGAGATCAAGTTCGACCGGCACCTCACAATGGATTGTCGCTAATTCGAGCGATTGGCGGATGATGTCCTGATTGTTTTGCAGGCTTTCGCGTTGGGTTTTGTGATTGATCCTGTCCGCATTTTCCATCGCGGCTTCGGCCGAACCCCATTCGAGGATAAGTTTTAGAGCGCCGACTGCACCGATCCCCGGAGCACCGGGAATGTTGTCGATTGCGTCGCCCATCAATCCGAGCAGATCGACAATCTTCGTTGGTGGCACGCCGAATTTTTTGGTTACCCAAGCCTCATCGCACCATTCGATCGGCGGGACCGGAACTTTCCGCCTTACGTTGATCGAATTCTGCCGCATCGCGATAACGTGTGGGTCTTGAACCAGTTGACAAAGGTCCTTGTCATTCGAAACTATCACTGCCTGTAGCCCTTTGTCCGCGACCTTTTTGGCGAGCGTGCCGATGATATCGTCGGCTTCAAAACCGTCGTATTTAATTATCGGAATACCAAAAACTTCGCAAACCTGGATGATGAACGGTATCTGTTTGGCCAGATCGTCCGGCATCGCTTCGCGGTTCGCCTTGTAATCGGCGAATGAAGCGTGGCGGAATGTAGGAACATCTGTATCGAAAACGGCGGCGATATAATCGGGCTTTTCGTCGTTGAGCAGCTTTCGCAGCATATTCGTAAAGACGAAGATCGCCTGCGTAACCTGCCCCTTGCTGTTTCTAAGCGGGTCCTGTTTTGCCCCCATCGGCGCAAAAAACGCCCGGAAGATGTGCGACATCGAGTCGATCAAAAATACTCGTTTCATTGTTCGATTACCTGATTGATGAATGATAGATAAACATTCAGGCAGTTACAAGTTGTACCAGCTTTGCCGATACTGCTCTCTTGTTCTGCGGGTTCGCGCTTGATGTTATAACGGCGGTTTTCTCCTTCGGTGTCAACGGGCTCCGTTGAAAACAAGTTCTTTCTTTTTTGAAGAAGGGAGAAATGCGATGAGGCCATTGAGTCGAGCCTGGAGTGAAGATGCATTTACGATTTAGAATTTTACCGACAAAACTGCTATTTTAAGACTCTATGTCAGAAGCAAAAGTTAAGAAGATAAAGCCGGATATTCGTGCGATAACTCGACTCGTGCCGCCAAGCGGAAATTTGGTCCAGGGGCAATCGGAACTGCCGATCGACCCGGAATTAGCAGCCGAGGCCGCCTCGGTTATCGCCGCCAGCCAGAACCATTACGGCGCCAGCGAAGGCGACACTGATCTGCGCAAAGCCGTCGCGGAAAAGATCGCGGCATATAACGGAATTACCGTCGATATTGACGCACGTCCATTCGAGCTGATGATAACCAACGGCGGCACCGGCGCATTGATCGGAATTGCTCAGGCGTATCTTCGCGGCAAATCGGCCCTGGTTTTCGAGCCGTATTACCCGTATCACAGGCGTATTTTGGAAGAATTTGGCGGAAAGACCGAGACGTTTGAGCTGGATGGGCAGCTTACGTTTGAAAAGGAAGCCTTGCTGACGCGGTGCAAGACTCTTAAAAACCGGAGCGAGTTTCCGCTGAAGGCAATCATCGTCTGTTCACCGGCAAACCCGAGCGGCAAAGTAATGTCGCAAGCCGAACTTGAAGCAATCGCGGATGTGGCAAAAGAACTGGACCTGCTCGTAATCTCCGACGAAGTCTACGAGCATTACGTAACCGGCGAAAATCCGCACACGCCGATCGCTACGCTCCCCGACATGCATGAGCGGACGATAACGGTAAATTCGTTTTCGAAATCGTGGAATATCTCCGGTTGGCGACTCGGCTACGCTTATGGCAAAGGCGAGCTGATCGCCCCGATAAACAATGCCGCAAATGTAATTTATGTTTGCCCGGCGACACCGCTCCAGGCCGCGTTGTCAAAAGTGCTGATGGCCGACGCTGATTACTATTCAAAGCTCCGCGACAAGTTTGACGGCAAACGCCACGCATTTTCCGCGGGCCTCCGCGAGCTCGGTTTTGACATCTATAATTCAGGATCGGCTTTCTATATCTGGGCGCGAATCCCGGCCGATTACCAGGACGCACTGCCGTTCAACGAAATGCTGATGGAAAAAGCCGGGGTCGGAATGGTTCCCGGCAGTGCCTTTGCCGACAGCGACACCTGGGACGCGTACGTCCGAATATGCATCGCCCGCGAAGATTCGGTATTGGACGGTGCGATGGAAAAATTGCAAAGCGTTTTAGGTTGATTTAGTGAGAATTAACGATGCGAAGACTCCTTTTATTTACCTGCTTAGTTGCGGTCGTTTCATTCCAGTGCTTAGTAGTTACTGCTCAGGCGGATAAAAAGGCTGAAATACGCCAAATTGATAAGTATTGTAAGTCGGTTAACAAGTTATTCGAGCGAAGTAACAGTGCTCATCTAGTGTTCGCAGACGTGTCTCAGGATCGCAAGAAGGCCAAATGGCGCCAGTTCAAATCGGAACAGGCTTTGGAAAATTTTCGTGAAAAGACGGAAACCTATTCAATCGCTTATAACTGGCTAGAAAATAGAAAAATTGTCCGTTCGAATTTTACACTCTTCAGTGGGTCTGGTGACTGGGCTCAATTCGTGTATCACCACTTTCGTCCCGATGGAACACTTGCGAAAGTGGAGTCCGTGTTGCGCACTTTTTATGGAGATATGGCAGTCACACAGATTTTTTACTTTGATGGAAAGGGCCGCTTGCTTAAGAAAACGTTGAGATATGCTGATTTGAAAAATAAAAATCTCGTAAAGCCGAATGAGGAGTTTAATGACTCTCATTCTGATTATTTAAAGGAAGTGAACTATTTTAAGAGAACAACAACACTTCCTTTCTCGCATTTACTCGTCAAAAGATGAAAAAGGGATTGAATCGAAGCAGGAATATGGAAATGAAAAAATTACCCGCCTTATTTGTACTCTTTAGTCTCGTCTTCAGTGTCTTGGTGCTGCGAGCCGACGACGGAATGTGGACATTTGATAATCCGCCGCTGAAGCAGTGGAAGGAACGTTATAATTTTGAGCCTTCCGCTGAATGGCTGGAAAAGGTGCGGCTTGCTTCGCCAAAGGTCAACGGCGCCTCGGCCGGCTTTGTCAGTCCGAACGGCCTGATTGCTACCAATCATCACGTTGCGGCGGCCTATATAGCGCGGCTTTCTACTAAAGAGCGTGATCTGATGAAAATCGGCTTCTACGCCAAAACGCAGGCCGGTGAGCTAAAAGTGCCGGACGCCGACGCATCGGTCCTGATTTCGTTTGAAAACGTGACCGACCGAGTTCACGGTGCCGTAAAGTCTGCGGCGACAGATGCCGAAGCCGCGAATCTTCGCACATCGGCTATCTCCGGCATTGAGAAAGATTGCGGTCCGGCAACCGGTTTGAAATGCGAGGTGATTTCGTTTTACAGCGGCGGCGAATATTGGCTTTACCGCTTCAAGCGTTACACGGATATCCGTCTCGTTATGGCGCCGGAAGAGCAGGCGGCGTTTTTTGGCGGCGATTATGATAACTTCGTTTTCCCTCGGCACGACCTCGATTTCACATTTCTACGAGCGTATGAGAACGGCCAGCCCGCGAAGACGCCAGCTTATTTTAAGTGGTCTGAAACTGGTGCGAAGGACGGCGAATTTATAGTCGTTTCCGGCTATCCAGGTTCGACCGCCCGCCTGCTTACGACGGCTCAGCTCGGCTATCAGCGCGATGTCGGCAACCCTTTGCAAAAGCAGGTTTGGGATACGCGTCGAAAGGCTCTCGAAACGTATTCGAAACTCGGAGATGAGCAGCTTCGCCAGGCATTTCCGGGAATGCGTTCATTTGCAAACTCCCTAAAACGGCTTGACGGCCAGCAGGACGGTCTGGTAAACCCGCGTAATTTTGCCCGCAAAGAGGCTGAGGAAAAGGACCTCCGCAATAAACTTGCTCAAAAGCCGGAAATGGAAAAACAGTTTTCTCCGGCGTGGGCCAATATTGCCGGTGCGTATAGTCAACTCCCGGCGATGGCCAAGCGGCTCGCCTTTTCGAATCTGGCGGCGTCGCGGCTCTCGTCAATTGCAACGCAGCTCGTCACCTATCAGATCGAGACCGCCAAACCCAACGACAAACGATACCCGGAATATCGCGATACGCGGCTCGACGCATTTAAGACCTCGCTGCTATCGCCCGCACCCATTTATATCGAAATGGAAGAGGCTGCCCTTGTCGCCTGGTTTGAGGACGCCGTCAAAACATTGGGGCCGAACGATCCATTTATTAAGGCCGCGCTTGGCGATGCGGAACCGGCCGAGGTTGCCCGCCGTGCTGTCCGCGAGACAAAGCTGATCGATCCCGCCGCACGCAAAACCCTTCTCGACGGCGGTGCCGATGCTGTCGCCAAATCGACCGATCCGATGATCACGCTGGCCCGTCGCGTCGAGCCTGTAATTCGTGAGCTTCGTGCCTGGAATGAGAAGAACATCACCGATGTCGAGACCGCTAACGGAACGAAAATCGCGCAAGCCCGATTCGCGATTTATGGGAAAAGCATGCCGCCCGACGCCAACTCGCAGCTTCGTATAAGTTACGGTATCGTAAAGGGTTATGACGAAGACACGACGCTCGTGCCTTTCAAGACGACCTTTTTCGGCCTCTATGACCGTGCCCTTAGCTTTGGCGATAAGTCGCCTTTCGATCTGCCGCAGAGCCTAAAGGACCGACGCGATAAGATCGATCTGTCGACGCCGCTGAACTTTGTCTACACCGCCGACACTATCGGCGGCAACTCCGGCTCGCCGGTCATAAATCGAAACGGGGAAATCGTCGGCCTCAACTTCGACAGCAATATTCAAAAGCTCTCCAACCGTTATTGGTACATCGACGAACAAGAAGGGTCGCGTGCTGTCGGCGTTCATTCAGCCGGGATTCTGGAAGCATTGAGAAAAGTGTACGACGCGACCGCTTTGGCGAATGAGCTGACCGCCAAGTAATCGCCGATGGATTACCACCTTATCGGAATCCACGGCGATAGTGGCGTCACCGGAATGCGCTGGGACCGCGGGCATCGGGATAAGCAACGGTAAATTGCGATTCACCGTGTTGCGAATAATAACAAACTCAGTTTGGCTCAGATATTTGAACTAAAAAAAGAACGCTCCTTGTTAAGTAAGCGTTCTTTTGCTCCAGCTCTGGTAGCTGATCCATTCTCCGAAAAATGAAACGACGTGGCTGGCCCGGTTAGTTAATGACTTCACTCTTCTCACTTTCAAAGAAGATGGTGTCGTATTGGCTAATGCATCTAAAGCCGCACATACGGTAGAATGCCTTTGCTGCTTCATTTTCTTCGTTGACTAACAAGCAAACCGACCGGGTTCTTTCCTGTAACGTTGCACACAATTTCGAAAAACACCGTCGTCCAAGACCGCTTCCCCTCTCTTCAGGATCGACGTAAACACCCTCAATGTAGATCATTTCGGGAGTTTCGGCCTGGATGTCCGCCTTGAAAATGAGCCGGTCTTCCTTTATCACGACCCACACGCGATTCTGGCTGATGCGCCGGGCACATCTTGCGAGAAATGCTTCGCGGTTTACTTCGAGCGGATTAATTCCGCTGTCAGCTTCGGCCATCGCGGCATGCACGGGTGCAATCAGATCAAGATCGTCAAGCGTTGCAATCCGAAGGCCTTCGACATTACCGCGTTGCTCCAGAGAATATTTTAGTTCGAAGAGCAGTTCGCGGCAGGCAAAACGCATCGGCTGACCGTTGTCCGCGTATGAGTTCCAGAACTCTTCCGCTGTCTCCTGTTCGGCCATAAACAGGTGGAGACGGTCATGAATCTGAGCAGCCAAGGCAAGTTCCCGAATCGCATTGCGCGTGCGGGCCTCGACTAAAGTGGCGTGACCAATCAAGGCAACGCCCTCCAGTCTTCCTTCCGAATTACGACAGCCGTAGAAGGTGCCGCGATTGAGTTCGCTCACTAATCCGTTGTCGCGGATCATTCCCATCATGATGACCGTATGGATCGGCCGTTCTGAAAGAAATCCAAGTACTTCATTCTTTTCCGCAGCAGTCAGCTCACTGACTGTAAGGGTGACATCCGGTTGTGGAAGGTAAGCAGTCTCTTCCATCACGGATTGCATCATCTGTTCTAATGACATGATTTTGCTCCTTTGTTAATGGTTTTCTACTTACCTATTTGGTTGTCGCCGTCACGTTGTTGGTGTAAAACGAATAGCCGCCGCCGTTGTATGCCCGTACTCGATAACGGTACGTCGTGCGAGATAACAATCCGGTACTTGAATAAGTTTTCTCGCTGGCACCGACCGTGGTCACCTGAACAAAGTTTGTGCAGGTCGAGCCTTTACATCGTTCGACGGCGAAGCCTGTTTCGTTGCTGATACTTTCGCTCCAGGTCAAATTGACCTGCGAACTTGAAAACGGGACCGCCGTTAATGCTGTCGGATCCGCGTCAGGACTGGAGTCGTACGTCAGCATCATCGCGGACGTTTGATCGCCCGTGAGGGCATTCTTCGATTGTGCGGCTATTCCCGCCGCCTTTACGCTGTCACCGACAAGAACACCGTCGCCAACCAGGACACCATCACCTATCAAAACGCCGTCGCCGATCAGGACGCCGTCGCCTAAGAGTACGCCGTCGCCAACAAGGACGCCACAGCTCAGGAACGGTACGCCGTCACCTATCAAAACGCCGTTACCGGTCAGGATATGGTCGCCGATAAGCACGCCGTCGCCGATCAATACTCCGTCGCCGACCAGAACCCCGTTTGTCGCAACCGTTCCGTCGCCGATCAACACGCCAAGCTTATAAATTCCCTGAAACTGCGTGATCAGATTCGTTCCGCTGGCATAGGTATGATCCATGATGATACCTTGTCCCCACGTAAACGTCTGGCCGGCAATTGTACTGCTGGGCACAGGAGCGGCCGTCGTCAGAAGCGGAGTACCGACCAGTGTCAAAGAGGTCAGATCCTGGCGGACAATCGTCGCTAGCCGAACGGAACCGTCAACATTTAATTCTCCCGCTCCCTGTTCAAATGTATTGGCTGCGTTTATCGTTTGAGCCGTATACATCAAAAGCGTTTTTACTAAATTTGGCGTCAGTTTCGAATTGACCTGAAACATAAGTGCGACTGCGCCCGACACTGCCGGTGTTGCCATCGACGTTCCCGAAAGATACATCTGGTCTTTATTGGTTTTACCACTTACATTGGCATCGAGGCTCGGATTGCTGACGACGAGATAATTGTAGGAGTCTGGATACGATTGTGCACTGATAATCTTATTTCCCGGTGCAACTAAATCAGGTTTCACGAGATTGTCGAAATGCCTGACTCCAAGCAAGTCGGTATAGAATGAACGCGTCGGACCGCGCGAACTGTACGTCGCCATCACATCGTCCGAACGGGCGTCGGTTCCATAAGAGTTGACCGCACCGACCGTAATTGCCGAAGGCTCGTTGCCCGGCGAATGGATTTGGCCGTAAATTTTGTTGCCCAAACCGTCTTTGCCTTCGTTTCCTGCGGCGGCAACAACCACGATGCCGGCATTAACCAATTTGCGAACTGCCAGACAGAGCGGATCTACCGTATAAGAGTCAACAGCATTTACGCCGAGACTCAAATTGACGACTTTCAAATTGTAAGCCGTATTGGCGCGGTTTGAATAAATCCAGTCGAGTGCCGCCAGAATGCTGCTGATTGAACCGGTTCCCGTTCCGTTCAGGACCCGCAAGTTAATAATATTCGCGTTCGGGGCAATTCCCTGATAGGCGCCCTGCGATACGGAATGGTTCCCCGCCGCCATCGAAGCTACGTGCGTGCCGTGTCCGTATGGGTCATCCGTCCGGTTTTCACCGGTGAAGTCTTTACTGAAAATGACTCGCGTGGCTGATCCGTCAGCAGTTTTCAACGAAGAATGGAGTGTGTCGATTCCCGAATCGACAACCACGATGCCGACACCCGTCCCGTCGACTAGGTTTGTCGTTCCGTTTAGAGTGCGAATTGCGGCTGCGCCGGTGGTTTCGGTCAGGTGACCGAGCGTTTTGACTGTATCGTCTATCGTCATAAAATCGACATCCAGACGACCCGCGATCGCGTCGATATCTTTTTGCTTGACCCTATAAACCTTAAAGGCAAAGTTCGTAAAAGATTTTTTCAGCAGTGCTCCTTTGCCGTTCAGGTCGGTCGTCAAAGCGCTTGGCCAAATAGAGATCGGCTGTACGATGACATCAATAAAGTCCGTTGGGAGGACTTGCGTCATCTTCTTGCTAAGCTTTTCGCTCTTCTTCTGTTTCGGAACTGCATTGATCGGGCTGATCGCGGCGAATGTAAACACTGCGACGCCTATCGCAATTAACGTGATCCGCAGTGTTTTCTTTAATTGGTTCTTCATGTTATTTTTCAGCTACTTTTTTCTCTTGCCGCATCTGCACATAAGTCAGTGTTGGACGCGGCATTCCTGGTGATTCCTTTATCACGTCGCGTGCCACAAACATTAAGGATTGCAAAGTATTGCAAAATAAAGACTTGGAAAAACTTTTGGCAATCGACGTTGGGGCGGATCGGTCAAAATGACGTACCTTTTTCGGAAACGTCGTTCACTATGAATGATTGTTGGAAACCATTTTGATAGCATCAAGAGATGGGTGGGAACTCGGCAGTCTCTCAAGATACCAAATTTATTTATGCACTATCACCTGATCGGAATCTGCGGCACGGCGATGGCGTCGCTTGCAGGTATGCTGCAATCGCGCGGGCACGAAGTTACCGGCTCGGACCAGAATGTTTATCCACCAATGTCCACGCAGCTCGAAGCCCTCGGCATCAAGATCCTGAATGGCTACAAAGCTGAAAATGTTGACATCGGTGCCGACATAACAGTCGTCGGTAACGCCATATCGCGCGGGAACCCTGAGCTTGAAGAGGTACTGAATCGCAAGCTGCTTTACCGTTCGCAGGCCGAGATCGTCCAGGAAGAGTTCATTCGCGGCAAGCGTTCATTGGTCATAGCGGGAACGCATGGCAAGACTACCACCACGAGCATCGCCGCCTGGGTGTGCGAAGTCGGCGGACTCGATCCCGGCTTTCTGGTCGGCGGCATCGTTCAGAATTTCGGCGCGAGTTTCCGCGTGACACACGGTGAGCATTTCGTCATTGAAGGCGATGAATACGACACTGCCTACTTCGACAAAAAGCCGAAGTTCATGCACTACCTGCCGGAGATCGCAATCGTCAACAACATTGAATTCGACCACGCCGATATTTACGATGACCTCGAAGATATAAAATGGGAATTCTCACGCCTCATGAATTTAGTCCCCGCGAACGGATGTTTGATCTGCGGCGTCGATTCGCCCGTCGTCCGCGAAGTCCTCGCCGATATGGACGGCAAACTTTTCACCAATATCGAAACATTTGGATTAAGCGACGATGCAAAATGGCAGGCACGTTACATCGATTTTAGCGGCGACACGACGCGGTTCACTGTTTTCAAAGATGGACACACATGGGGCGAATTCGAAACGCATCTGATCGGCGAATTCAACGTGCGCAATTGTTTAGCGGTAATAATTGCGGCGGATGCGTGGGGTATCTCGAAAAAGAAGATGCAGGAAGCGTTTCGCACATTCAAATCGGTCAAACGCCGTGTCGAGGTTCGCGGCGTGATAGGCGGCGTGACCGTCATCGACGACTTCGCCCATCACCCTACCGCTGTCGAGGAAACGCTCAAGGCTCTGCGGATGAAGTACGTCGGCAAACGCCTCATCGCCGTTTTTGAGCCGCGCACATGGTCTTCTCGGCTGGCCATTTTCCAAGAGCCGTACGGCAAAGCATTTTCATATGCCGATTATGTAATCATCGCCGGAGTTTACAACACATCTAAGGCAAGCGAACTCGGCAAGGTCCTCGACGTGCATGAGCTTGTCAAAGACATCGCGTTGCAGGGTAAACCCGCGATGAGCTTCCCCGACGCCGACGCCATCGTCGCGCACCTCACACCGGTACTAAAGCCCGGCGACATCGTCGCCATAATGTCCAACGGCGGCTTCGGCGGCATCCATGACAAGCTGCTTGATGTTCTAAAGTCGAAAAGTTAGGACTAAGACCGCTTGCGACGTCATTCCTAAACTTCCTTCCTTAGCTAAGGAGGGAGTTAGGAAGTTTTCCACCCATCTAAGTCTCTATCCTTTCCCCATTAAACCGATTTTTAGTCGATCTTTCCATTAAAATTCGCAAGTTCTACAACTATGTCGTCGATCAACCCGGTTCTTTCCCGCGTAACGGCAACACCGTTTACGACTATCGACAGTACAAGCTGCTCGCCTCCGGCGGTTGTTATGTAGCCGGAAAGAGCCGAAACTTGGTCGATGGTCCCCGTTTTTCCGCGAATGTTACCCGCTGCCGCAGTACCCTTGAAGCGGTTTGCGAGCGTTCCATCGACCCCGCCGATCGTCAGCGAATCACGCCAGACTTGCGAGTATTTGCTTTGCCTGGACATGTATACATAAAGCTGAACAACGGCCGCGGGCGTTATCAGATTGTGCCGCGAAAGCCCGCTGCCGTCATACTGTAAGATGCCGTCGGCCGGAATGCCGATTCCGGTCAAAAAGCTTTTAACTTCAGCCAGTCCGAATTCCGAGCTATCGGACGTCGGAACTCCGATGCCGGTGACCGAGCCGTTTCCCGACACTGCTAACGCCCTTCGACGCGCATTCTCGCCCAACGTCCACAACAACGTTTCCGTGTACATATTTTGACTTGGCTTCAACGTTTTTGCGGCGATCAGGCTGAGCGGCGGCGATTCCATCTTTGCGATCTCGACCGATTCGGCGACCGGATCAGAACCCGAAGGCGAGTAGGTGCGATACCGGCCGACAACGGTCACGCCCTTCAGCTCAAGCCGCTGTTTCAGAAGGGCGGCGAAAAGTTCTGCTGGCCGCGACACCGAAACCGGGGCGCTGAAACCCGCATTTCCAAGCGGAAGGGTTCCCGTGATCTCGAGCTGATTTTGGCCTAGCACCTTTACGATCTTCAATGTTCGCGGCGAACCGGTTGCCGTAGTCGTGCAAAGGTTTTTGACGCGGTAGATCGGATTGTAAGGCGAAAGGGCCACTGTGCACGAATATCCGGCCGGGCCGGGCCGGACGGTGAGATCGACCGCGTTATCATTCAGCGGTAAGGCCGAAACCTCGGCACCGTAATACCATTGCAGATCGTCCCATTCCCAAGTGCCAGGAATCGGATAACCATTGAAGTAAGAATCGTCGCCAACAATACTTCCTTCAACTCTCTTTACACCCGCTGCGGCGATCTTGGCTGCCAAATCGTCAAGTCCCCTGTAATAATTGCCTTCCGAAAAGCTGGTCGATATGGATACATCACCGCGGCCATAAATTCGCAGATCGCCTTTGACCGTTCCGGCTGCATCAGGCATCGACGCAACGAAAACGCTTGTGACGAATCGAAAGTCTGGGGTCAGTTTTTCCAAAGCCGTCGCCACCGTGAAATTCTTCATGTTGGACGCCGGCATAAAATACTTCTCGCTGTTTTCGTCGAACACCACTTTTCCGGTGTTGAGCGAGACGATTTTTATGCCAACCTGACCGCGACGAACTTCGGGCCTCGTAATCCGTGTTCGAATCTTCACCTGAAGATCGTTTATTGTTTGTGCCGGTATCGTCGATGGGGGCGTTACAACAGCGGGCGACGCCTTTGGTGTTGGCGTAGGTGTCGGTATTGCCGATTGTTCTGGAGCGTGCCGAGCATTAACGAAACCATGTAGGCCGAAGAATACGCAAGCCAATGTCAGAATGCTAAACAGGTGGGCAGGGTTGATTTTTGATTGCATGGTTTTGAAATAAAAAGAGCGATTGGATATCTTTGCAACACATCGACAAAAGAGAAAAGCAGTAACGAACTTTGGCGTTCTTACTGCTTTCTCACTTTAGTCAATCCCCGAAAAAATTACCATCGGACAGGACGCAGAGTTGGGCCTACAACGTGGACTCCATTGATGACTTCGGGTGCAGCCGACCCAGGACGACTTGAATCGTCTGATCTTACCTGGTGCGCCGCATACCAGACTACGACATCCTGGCCCAACAAAGATTCGCCATTGATCCACGGAGCCAAATTAGCCGCGGTGGTGCTGTTCGGATCGTCAAGTTCGTTCGGCGACGCGGCGGTGCCTTTAAACTGCATTAACCAAAAATCCCCGCCACCGTACGAATCGACAAAATCCCCGTTGGCGTTCAGGACACTGCCGTCATTTGTGCCTGGAACAAGCTGATATGCTTCGTTGCCAGACGAATTCTGGATCAAAAGACTGCGGCTTTTCTGAACATTTTTAAATAACTCGGACTCAACCTCAACTGCTTTTAAAAACTTTCGTCCGCGTTCCAGTTGATAGATATTGTTGTTCGCATTCACAATGTCGAAATCGAACCTCCAGTAAACGTGGTGGGTTCGTTGTAAACAGACACAAGAGTCCGCGACCGAGCCGAATCCATACCGCGGGCGGATCGTGCCGTCAGATGCGAATCGCCATTCCATAATATATCGATACCAGCCGGCGCTCATTTCCGTCACCATTACAATCTCGGTGCCAAAGCCGACATTCTGGGTATAGATGGCTACGCCCTGAAAATTTCCGACATCGTTTCTGCTTTCGACAGCGGTTGTGGCCACCTGTCCCGTTGCGAGGATCCTGATTCCCGGTGCCGGGTCGGCAGCTCCCGCTGCCGGAGCGTCGAAAGGACTTTCCGAATACTGCCAGTCTCTAAATGGCCCGCAACCACTCACATATTTAACATTAAGTATTGGAACATGTCCGCGTTTTAGTACTGATTTGCCACGATACCGCACGTCCCGAATCTCTAAGCCCGATTTTTCGAAATTAGCTCCTGATGACGCTGAAGGCCGCAGGATCAGCATTTCCCAGAGTGGATTGCCGCTGCCCTCCTCAGTGACGGTGAGTGTAGACTGGCCGGCGAGTCCCTGTGCGGTGGAGGGCTGGCCACCGTTCGCGATGCCGCATGCTTCCGGCGTTGCCGCCGAAGTGGGCGGCGCATTATCGGCATATCTTACGAGTTTGTCATTCTTGAAGCTAACTCCAACGATCTGGTTATCACCCGTTTGCGGATTTCTAACGCCTATGTTTACCAGACGCTCACCATCAAGAACTGTGGTGGGCGGCATTGCTTCGTACAATTCGATCTTTTTTGCCTGACTTAAAGATGAAAAAGCGGGATCCTGTTCGACAATTCTGTATGCCGCGGTAATCTCGCCGTCCCCAACCCCAGGAACCGCGGTTACCCATCGTGTCGAAATAACATCATTGCCCTTAAAATCGCCTTCTGCAAACAAAGTCGTGTCGTTTGAATAGTTGTAATACACCACTCGGAAGCGCGTTGGCGGCCTTGAAGACTGATTTTTGCTTTCCGTCGTATCGTAGAGGTATTCAAAACCAACTTGTCGAAATTTGGAGCCACTGAGTTCACGTCTAACCGCCGCGTTAAGCTCAACCCGCCGCGTAGCCGCATCGACATCCGCCTGAGTCGGCCCCCACGGAACAACTGTGATGCTCACCTTCTTCTCGGCCCGTCTCAATCGTTTCGGGTTATTTTCACCCCCGACAACGATCCCTGAGAGTGCGACGAGCGAGAGGCATACGCCGGTTACAATCAATAACAACTTCTTGGACATTCAAACTCCTTACTTCAATGAAATGCTAATATTTTGAAGAGAATCAGTCTTAAGAAATAGCACTAAAACAGCGGTTTGGTCAAGTTTTTCAGCAGAGCACTGCCCATTCTATGATCTTTTCCATCAGATCGTGGGAGACTTCAAATTTCGGGAAAATGCGAAGATCATTTACACTTCGAATATCCGCAATCGCGGCAATAATCGCAGCCTGACGCGTGCTCAAGCTGCCCGCTGCATTCAGGACATTCACTCATGAGATTCGACGTGCTTGGTTCCACCGATTCCACTACTTGCTCATGCTTCGTTGAGCCGCGTTCCGATTCCGGCAGATTCTTCAATCGCCGGTCGATAAGCAGCAAACATTCGGCAACAGCTTGTTCAGGTGATGTTAAAAGCCTCTCATTGAACCAGACGGCATGAGTAGCCGTCACTTTGTTTAAACTCCTCGCAACTTCCCGGACCTCGAAGCCCCCGCGAAGCATTTTTGACGCCAGTAAGCCGACGCCTTCGCTTATCGGCCCGGCGGCAAACACTTCCAGTATCCGCTCGCCGTTATGATTTACCGTTACGTAAAGATTCTGATTGTCGAACGGGATTCGCCAGGTCGAGCCCTGCAACTCGCGGGGGCGCTCGACTCTGCCGACGGAACGCAGGCTCCCAGCCTGCATGTCTAAATCCGAAGTCGTTGTTTGCAGCCTGGGAGCCTGAGTTCCGGCGGATTTCATCGAGTTTAAAACCTGGCCTTCACGGCTGCCGTCGCGGTAGTAACTGACGGCCTTACAGCCAAGCTGTCGCGCCAGATGATAAAGCTCATCGACGGATTCGATCGTATCGTCCGCTGCACCGTTGCATGTTTTTGAGATCGCGTTATCGACATGCTTTTGTGCGGCGGCAAGCACCTCGACGTGCTGTAGCGACTTAATCTTCATTGCGGAAATGAAATAGTCGGGAAGCTCGCCTTCATGATCGACGACATACTGAGCCGCTGCTTTGATAGATTCGTCGTCGGTTTGATCGACATCGATACCCAAAGCCTCCGCTGCTAACGAATGGACGTAGGTGCGCGTACCTACCGTGTCCTGACGAACATAAGCCCACGAAAAATTGGGTTCGATGCCCGACGATGTTTCCGCAATAAGCGATATCGTACCGGTCGGTGCGATAGTTGTTACCTCGTAATTGCGCGGC
>JAYSON010000292.1:0-10739 GCA_043722725.1 Chloracidobacterium sp. | reverse complement strand
CAACCTGTACGACATGATCGGAGCTTACTCCACTGTCAGGTTTGGTTCGCATACGACCTTTGGCGTTATCACGATGCAGGACGAACGAAAAGCACTGGCCTCGGTTGGTGAGATGAGATGGCAAACCTGGATGATAAGCCTTGTGTTTGCATTTTTTGCTCTTCTGGTCGGTTCGATTGCTGCACGTACACTTACATCGCCCTTGTTGAAATTGTCCGCAGCGGCCGAAAAAATCGCCTCCGGCGATCTCTCTACAAGGGTCGGGACAAGGAACATAACCGAGATTGGCACACTCGGAAGATCGTTCAACACAATGAGCGATAAGGTCGAAGAGCAAATTGCACGGCTGGCCAAGGCGGCAACCGAGAATCGCGAGCTGTTCGTCGGCACGGTTAAGGCTCTTGCCGCCGCGATCGACGGAAAGGACAAATATACTCGCGGCCATTCCGAGCGAGTATCTCGAATTTCGGTTGCTATCGGCAGACAGCTCGGGCTTGAAGCCGAAGAACTCGAAACGCTTCGAATCAGTGCGCTTTTACACGACGTTGGAAAGATCGCGATCGATGATTCAATTCTTAAGAAACCCGCGGCTCTAACGGACGAAGAGTTCGACATAATGAAAACTCATCCTCAAAAAGGTTATAAGATCATGTCGCAAATCCCTGCAATGAAGGAATTTCTGCCCGGTATGTACATGCATCACGAAATGGTGAACGGAAAAGGTTACCCGCAGGGATTGACGGATAAACAGATTCCCCTGCAGGCCAAGATAGTTTCCGTCGCCGACACTTTCGATGCAATGACGATCGACCGTCCTTATCAAAAAGGGATGATCCTGCCGAAAGCTCTGGAACGAATAAAGGAACTCGTAGGGACTCGGTACGACCCTAAAGTTGTTGACGCCCTCGTTCGCGGTTGCGAATGCGGTGAGATCGGCAACGGGGTTGTTAGATTTCTAGCTAATAACAACAAATTAGCAACAGAACTGAAAGAGCAAGTCGAACCGGAGCTTGTCGCCGGATAAGCCGTTTTTATTCTTATGGCGGGAGAGAATCAAAAAGTGCATTGGCAGGTCGAAGTTGGCGGACAAATATACGAAGCCGTATTGGCTGAGTTGCCGGAGTGGATCAATGAGGGATCGCTATTACCGGATGACAAGATTCGAAAGGGAAATCTGCGATGGATCGAAGCCCGCAAAGTTCCAGCTTTAATCCCGTTTTTCAACGCGAAAGAGAAAGGCGAACCGCTACCGATAGTCCAAACCTACACGGAGGCTAATTCCGAAGACAACGTTCGGCAAGACCGCGAGCCGAATGGTGGAAATACCGTCCAGGTCACGTCGGCTCAACCGATTCAAGTCTCACCGCCGCAAACGGTTATAAAAAACTTACCCACGCTGGCTGCGAAAGCTTCGGTTGGCGGCGATATTTGCATTGTTCACGTTGAAACGCCTTCCTTTTATCTTTGCGGTTCATGCGGCGACGCTTTCTGCAAAGCTTGTCCTAAATCCTTCGGCGGCGAAGTAAGGATCTGTCCGAATTGTGATTCTCTGTGCCGGCCTATCAGTGAGGTAGCCGAATCAAATAAACGGGCGTCAGTAGTTGCCGTTTCGACGAACGAGGGATTTGGTGCAGGCGATTTTTTTAGAGCATTGGCATATCCATTCAAGTTTAAGGCAAGCCTGATTTTTGGTGGGCTGATGTTCATGTTTTTTAAGCTGGGGCAATCTGCATCGGCGATTGGCGGAATCTTCATGATTGCCGCGGCAATTGTCTGTGTTTTACTAGCGAATATGCTGACATTTGGCGTACTGGCGAACACGGTCGAGAATTTTACGCAGGGCCGGCTAGAAGCCGATTTTATGCCAGGTTTTGATGACTTTTCTACCTGGGACGACGTCGTACACCCTTTTCTGCTGAGCATTGGCGTTTATATATCTTCTTTCGGTGCGTTTATTCTGGTGATGATCGTCGGTCTTTACTTTATTCTCAATGCTGCAAATGCGCAGGTGAAAATGTTCAAGGAAGAAATCTCGCGCGTGCCGGGGACTCAATACTATCAACCGGACCGGACAATGGAGCAATCGGAAGAGGTCAAAAATCTTTTAGATAAGGTCAAACTGCAGAACGAACGGCGACTAGACCAGCAAAAGCAGGTCGAGGCGGGCAATAATATCACAACAACGAACGCCAATAATGATGACGCTGGGAAGGTGAATGAAGAAACCAAAGCGAATCAGCTCAACTTCGTGGCAGGACAAAACGCACCAGATCAGGAACAGCAGTATGCACGGATGTTTAGCGGTACTTTAGGTCTTGCCGCGCCTTTGGTAATTCTGGGAGCGATTACATTTCTCTGGGGTATTTTCTACTTTCCGGCGGCATGTGCTGTTGCGGGTTATTCGCGTTCGTTTATGGCGACGGTAAACCCGATGGTCGGAATAGATACGATAAGGCGTCTCGGCTTCAGCTACGTCAAGATTCTTCTGATGTGGGTATGTATCTTGATAGCAACAATTATCGTCAGCTATTTACTGCAACTGGTATTTTCGCCGCTTAATCTTCCCCAATTCGGGAATATACCAGCCAAGGCGATCGGAAGCTTCTTCGGATTCTATTTTTCCGTGGTCTTTTCGTGTGTTTTGGGCTTTGCCTTATTCAAAGCTGCCGACCGGCTAAAGCTCTCCCGGTAATTTTTCAAGTCTTAAATTAAGAAGCCCTCAAATATCGCACGTTTGTTTGACGTGCGATATTTTTTTATAATCGAGAGTTTGTACGAAGTTTCGGTTTTTACAGGCAGGAGATATGGCGTTTTTTTGGCGAAGGAATAAAGAAGACAAGTTCTCGACTTCAACTTTGGGCCTCGATAAATCCATCGAGGAACTGCAGAAACAAGAAGAAGCGGTCGAGAAAGAGATCGGTGTGCGCTTTACAAAGGCGATCGCCAAGACCCGCGACTCGATCAACACAAAGCTCGACGGCATTTTCGAAGGCCGCAAACAGATCGACGACCGCCTGCTCGACGAGCTTGAAGAGATGTTGATATCGACCGACATTGGCGTTCAGACAACGATGCAGCTTCTCGAAGCGATCCGCAAAGGCGTTTCGCGTCAGGAGATAAATGACCTCGCGGCATTGAAATCGGTAATGAAATCCGAGCTTCTGGGAATTTTGCATGATTCCTCCGAAGCTGGTGTTGCCTCCGAAACGGATGTGCCAGAGACGATTAAGCCGTATGTCCTGATGGTCGTTGGCGTTAACGGGGTCGGCAAGACGACGACCATCGGCAAGCTCGCTCAACGGATAAAGAACGAAGGAAACGACGTGCTGATCTGTGCCGCAGACACCTTTCGAGCGGCGGCTTCCGAACAGTTGGAGATCTGGTCAGAGCGTGCGGGTGTGCCGCTTATCCAGCAAAAGCAGGGAACCGATCCTGCTGCGGTACTGTTCGACGCACTGCAATCGGCAAGGGCCCGAAATTCAGATGTTTTGATCGTCGATACGGCTGGGCGGCTGCATAATAAATCAAATCTGATGGCCGAGCTTGAAAAAATGAAACGCATCGCCGCCCGCGAGGTCCAGGACGCTCCGCACGAAACGCTTTTGGTAATCGATGCTGTCACCGGCCAAAATGGCTTGGAACAAGCTCGGCAATTTCTAAAGGTCGCGGATGTTACCGGCCTTGTGCTGACAAAGCTTGATGGCACAGCCAAGGGCGGAATCGCCGTCGCGATCGCAAAGGAACTGAACCTGCCAATCCGATATGTTGGCATCGGCGAGCAAGTCGATGATCTTATGGTTTTCGATCCTGAAAGTTACGTAAACGGACTATTCAACTAGATGGAGTATTCCGACATTGATCTAACCCTAACAAGACGCGCGCTCGAACTCGCAGCCGCCGGTACAGGCCTCGTTAGCCCAAATCCGCTCGTCGGCTGCTTAGTAGTTTCCGCATATGGGGAAATTGTGGGCGAGGGAACTTACACGTACGACGGCATCACCCACGCCGAGGTCATCGCCCTCGAACAGGCAGGAGAACTCGCCCGCGGCGGCACGGCGTATGTTTCGCTGGAGCCGCACGATCACCACGGCAAAACGTCTCCTTGTTCCGAAGCCCTCATAAATGCCGGTATAAAACGAGTCGTTTGCCCGATCGACGATCCTAATCCGCTCGTTTCCGGGAAAGGTTTTGAGCGGCTGCGAAATGCTGGGATAGAGGTCGTGACCGGCATCCTCGCTGCCGATGCCTCGCGGCTAAACGAAAAGTTCATATGCTGGCATCAGAAAAAACGTCCTTTTGTCCATCTCAAACTTGCTATGTCGCTTGACGGGCGCATTTCTCTAAAAGAGAGCGTGTCGACAGCTCTTTCCGGTGAGGACGCTCTAAAGCGTGTCCACGAGCTGCGTCACGAGCACGACGCAATACTCGTTGGTGGAAACACAGCGTTCGTCGACCGACCGAGCCTGACAGATCGCAGCGGGAAGCCACGCCGCAGGCCTCTCGTTCGCGTGATTCTGGATAACCGGCTCCAAATTCCCGCCAATTCGCTTCTTGTCACAACCGTCCATGAAATTCCCACGGTAGTTTTCACGAATGGCGACAATGTGGAGAAGGTAGGCGAACTTCGGTCTCTTGAGGTTGATGTGCGCGAAATTGAAGGCGGTGCCCGGAACTTGCCCTCTGTCTTAGACGACTTGGCCTCAATGCAGATACAAAGCGTCCTTGTCGAAGGTGGCACCGCAGTGGCCGGGACGTTCTGCGATGCCAAATTGGTGGATAAGATCACGTTCCTAGTCGCGCCAATAATTATTGGCGGTCCGAATGCCCCGATGTCGATCGGCGGAAAAGGCGCCGCGTCGCTCGACGAAGCTCTGATGCTCCGCGATATGGTGATAACTCCGTACGGACAGGACTTCGAGATAACAGGGTATCCGAGCTAAAGCCAATGAACGGAAAACCCGCCAGAAAACCTTTCGCCAAAAAATCCTTCGGCCAGAATTTCCTCGTCGATCCGAAATATATTCAAAGGATAATCGACGCTCTGGCGGTGACTGATGAAGATACAGTCGTTGAAATAGGCGCAGGAAGCGGAGCTCTGACCGAGACTCTTGTTGAGAAGGCTGGCAAGGTGTTCGCTATTGAATTGGACCGCGACCTGATTCCCTTACTTCGCGAACGTTTTGGAGCACTCGCGAATTTCGAACTTGTCGATGCCGACGCGCTCGGCCTGGACTTCACGACACTTACAGCCGGCGAGAGAAAGGCTAAGCTCGTGGCAAACCTGCCATATAACATTTCGACCCAAATCCTTCAGCGTCTGATCGAACATCGCTGGGCGTTTTCCGAGATGGTGCTGATGTTTCAAAGAGAGGTTGTCGACAGGATCACAGCCGAGCCGGGGAATAAGGAACGCGGTTTTTTGACGCTCCTTGTCGAATCGGCGTTCAAGGCCGTAAAGCTATTTGATGTGCCAGGCGCTGCATTTAAGCCGGTTCCCGCCGTTACAAGTTCAATCGTCCGCCTGACACCCGTCGAGAGCCGCATTGCAGACGAGCAGTTGTTTCGTAAGATCGTTAGCCGGGGATTTATGCACAAACGAAAGACGCTGTCGAACAATTTCAAATCCACCTTGCCCGACGCAAGCCATCTAATGGAAATCAGCGGCATCGATCCGAATCGGCGTGCCGAAACTCTAACTCTCGATGAATGGATTCGATTTGTACAGGCGATCTCAGAACGCTTAAAACCTGCATGATAGAAATGTGTTATTATCGTGCATTATAGTTTAACGCGATCGAACGAAAGGTAGTAATAACGTGAGTAAAATTGAGATCATCCCTCTCGGCGGGATCGGCGAATTCGGAATGAACTGCATGGGAATTCGCTATGGCGATGAAATGATCATCGTCGACGCGGGAATGGGATTTCCCGAGGAAACACCGTTTGGCGTCGATATCTCGATCCCGAATTTCGATTTCCTGGAAGAATATCGCAGCGATATGACCGCGTTGATCCTCACTCACGGTCATGAAGATCACATTGGCGCACTCTCTTACATTCTTAAAAAGTTCAATTTACCGGTATATAGTTCACGTTTTACTTTAGCTTTGGCGGAAAAGCGGCTTGAAGAGAATAATATGCTGAACGATGTCCTGCTTCATCGCGTTGAGGCAAACGACATCGTCACGATCGGCAACTTTAAGATCGAGTTTATCCACGCGTCACATTCGCTTGTTGAATGCTTTTCGCTTGCCATCACAACGCCGATCGGGACCATAATTCACACCGGAGATTACAAAATCGACGACACGCCCGTGATCGGAAAACCATACGATCTAAAAACACTTGGCAAATATGGCGATGCCGGAGTCCTAGCTTTGCTCGGCGATTCTACAAATGCGACGGTTCCAGGACGTACACCGTCGGAACAAGCGGTAATTCCCGCGTTTGAGGAAATATTTGAAGAGACCGAGGGCCGCCTTTTTGTAGCTACGTTTTCATCGTCGCTGCACAGGCTGCAGATCGTCTTCGATGTTGCCCATCAATTCGGCCGAAAGGTTTGTGTTCTCGGCCGCTCGATGCAAAAGAATGTTGAGATTGCGGATGAGCAGAATCTGTTGAAGATAGCTCACGGAGCGATGATCGGTTTTGGGGAATCCAAAGGCCTCGATGACGATGAGGTAGTGTATTTGGTGACCGGTTCGCAGGGCGAAACGCGTGCGGCATTATGGAATCTGGCAACCGGAACCTATAAGGGCATGGAGATCGAAAAGGGCGATACCGTAGTTCTTTCCGCTCGTATCATTCCCGGAAATGAAAAAGGAATCAGCCGTCTCATCGGACATCTTTACAAACGCGGCGCGAACATCATCGAAGAAAAGCGGCGTTTAGTGCATGTTTCGGGCCACGCGTCTCAGGAAGACATTAAGATCATGGTTGAAACGGCGCGGCCCAAATTCCTTGTTCCGATCCACGGCGAATATCGCATGCTGTTCCGTCATAAGGAGTACGTAAAAAATCATGTTGTCGGATATTCCGACGATAACATCATCCTGATCGAGAACGGCGATCTGCTGGAAATCGATCAGACGAGCGCTCGGGTCGTAGAAAAGTTTGAAATGTATAAAACGTTTATTGACGAAGAATCAAGCGGCGAGATCGAATACGACGTAGTTCGCGAACGCAAGAAACTCGCCTACGGCGGTGCCATATCATTGGTCGTAATGATGAGCAAAGCAACCGGCGCAATCGCGGGCGAGCCGCAGATCTCATTCCAGGGCGTCGCCGGTATCGACCCGTCAAATGGCTTCGCAGGAGACGCACGCGAGGCCATCTCAGCCGCCATCCTGCAAATGAAAAAAGAACAGGTCGCCGACCGGAATTTTCTCAAGGAGACACTTCGCATTGCGTTGAAACGATTTGTTCAGAAGAAAATAGGAACAAAGCCGGTTATCGTAACTACAATCGTTGAAGTATAAAAACCTAGTCACCAGTCGACTTTGTCCAAAAGATGCAAATACCTTACATTCATCTATCGCCCGACAAGGCTATCAATGAATCAGGTCAAAAAATTCTAAGCGGATCATCGCTTGAGGTCGCACCAGAAACATTCACATTAGTTTCGATAACCAAAGAAGCTTGGCCGAAGCTCCTCGAGGATCAGGCACTCAGTCCTCGCGGAACAGTTCCGTTCATGATCTTGTCGGATAAATACGAAGTTACGCTGCTGTTTGATGAGATCGATTTTGGAACGATCCGTCATGCCATTCGCGATGCCAAAACCGAGGGCGGGTTTCGGATGTTGACATTCGACACGGTGATGGATTTTGCGGTGGTCGGCTTTTTGGCTGAGGTGGCGCGGATTCTTGCTGATGCTGGGATCTCGATTGTTGCTTTATCGGCATTTTCCCGCGATCATTTGCTCGTTAAACAGACCGATCTCGCTGCGGCACTAAAAGCCCTGGGTCCGTTCGTCGCCGAGTTGTGTTAACCTCATCAGGTTTGTTCCACCTGTTCCAGGCGTTTCGCTGTTTCAGGTGCTCAGTGGAACGGAACAACCATCCCGATCTCAAATTGACCTCAAACTATTGCAAACATTTATGTTTTGGAAAAATAAGGTAGTTTTGCTTACTGGTGCGTCAAGCGGCATCGGCGAAGGCATCGCGCTCGCCCTCGCGGATAAAGGAGCGGTTCTTGGTCTTTTGGCGAGACGCGAAAACCTTCTCTCGGAGCTTGTCCAAAAATGCGAAGCAGCGGGCGCGATAGCTTATGCATTGCCTTGTGATGTCGTGGATACCGACGCCGTCCACAATGCCGCCGCCAAACTGCGTGAAAAATGTGGTCATATCGATATTCTTATCGCAAACGCCGGGATCGGCGGAAATAACAGGGAAACAAGGGATCTCCAGCCAGATGCCGTCAAGAAAGTTATTGACATTAATTTGTTGGGAGCCGTGAATTCTGTTCATGCCGTTTTGCCGCAAATGCTAGAACGCGGCAGCGGGCACCTCGTTGCAATCTCCAGTCTTGCAGGTTTTCGCGGACTTCCGAAATCTGCCGCATACTCTGCAAGCAAAGCCGGAATGACTGCGTTTTTCGAAAGCGTCAGGCTAGACGTTCAACAAAAAGGCATTTCCGTCACCATAATCCAGCCGGGATTTATTAGAACTCCGCTTACCGAGGGCCGCACAAACAAAATGCCGTTCCTAATGGAACTCGACGGCGCCATCCCGCATTTCCTAAATGCCATCGAGCGAAAGAAAAAGTTCTCCGCCTTCCCCTGGCAGCTCGCCACCATCGTCCGCCTCGGAAAAATAATGCCCGCCGCCATCTACGACCGCATCGCCGCCCGCGCCACCTACCGGACTTGACTAATCTAAAATGGATAAGTTTAGGTGAAGGTCGACCGTGGTGCCTAACTCTGCGCAACAATATCCGCAAGAAGTTCAGCCTGCTTCAAAATTGTGTCAACGGCTTTTTGTTGTTTGTCGGGCGGATAGCCGTATTTGGAGAGCGTCCGGCGTACAAGAACCATTATTTTGTCGCGGGCACTTTGGCGGATAGTCCAATCAATTGTGGCGTTCTTTTTGACTTTATCCGCTATTTCCCTTGCGATTTCTCTTAAAGTTTCGTCTCCAAGAACTAAGACGGCGCTATCGTTAACTTCGAGAGCGTTATAAAAGGCCACCTCGTCCGTCGTCAATCCAAGTTTTTCGCCTTGCTTATCCGCCTCTTTGATTTCCTTCGCAATGCTAATAAATTCTTCAATAATTTCGGCGGTTGAAAGCAAGTTATTTTGATATCGTTTTATCGCACTTTCGAGCATTTCGAGCAACGCCTTGCTTTTAACGAGATTAGTTTTCGCGCGGGCTTTAATCTCGTCATTAAGAATCTTTTTCAGCAGTTCGAGTGCGAGATTCTTGTGCTTCATTCCTTTTACTTCTAAAAGGAACTCGTCTGACAAGATAGATATCTCCGGTTTTGCGATTCCGGCGGCGTCAAAAATATCGACGACCTTATCGGAACTCAAGGCATTATCTACAATTTGTTTAATCGCGGTTTCTATCTCGGCGTCGGATTTCCCGGTTCCTGTTCCCTCAAATTTAACCAGACGGGCTTTCACAGCTTGAAAAAAAGCAACATCCGGTGCAATCTGCATCGCGGCTTCCTGCGGAAGCGACAAGGCAAAAGCTTGTCCGAGCAGTGAAACTTCGCGGACGAAGCGGTTCTTTCCGTCCTGAAGTCCAAGAATATGTTCCTCAGCCTGCAAGATTATTTCCATTTTTCCTTTCGAATCAGCCGGGAAGAATCGAAGATAATCGAACGCATGTCCGTCCGAATACGCAGCGGCTGATTCTTTAACGATGTCGGCCTGCGATCTGCTTTCCTCGGCGAACATTTGGCTGACAATCTCGTGCTTTTCCAGCATCGCGGTCACGGCTTGCTCAATGTTCTCCGTCGGGTCGCCTTTTCCGCCCGCGTCGGAATAAAACGAAAGAGCCTTTTTAAGATCCGTAGCAAGGCCAAGATAATCCACGACCAAACCGCCGGGTTTATCTTCAAAAACCCGATTAACGCGGGCAATTGCCTGCATAAGGTTGTGTCCGCGCATCGGTTTGTCTACATAAAGCGTGTGCAAACACGGCGCGTCAAAACCTGTCAGCCACATATCGCGGACGATGACGAGTCGCAAAGGATCGTTTTCGTCCTTAAACCTATCCGCCATGTTCCGGCGTTCGGCTTTGCTGGTGTGATGTCTTTCCATCTTCGGCCCGTCCGAACTGGCCGCCGTCATAATTACTTTGATGTTTCCCTTCGATTTGTCGTCGCTGTGCCATTCCGGGCGGAGTGCAACAATTTGTTCGTATAGGTCAACCGCAATTCTGCGGCTCATCGCAACGATCATTGCCTTTCCGTCGAAAGCTTTTTGCCTTTCTTCGAAATGCATGACCATATCGCCCGCAAGATTTCTGATGCGGTCCTGATTTCCGACAATCGCTTCGACCTTTGTCCATTTCGACTTAGCTTTTTGTCTGCCGGTAATCTCTTCGTTTTCTTCCAGCTCGTCGTCAAATTCTTTTAATAACTGTTTTCCTTCGTCCGTCAGATTTACCTTTGCCAGACGGCTTTCGTAATAGATCTTGGGTCATGACTAGTTAAACATCTTATTGTATAAGATAAAGCTAGTAATGACAGATAGTTACAACATATTTAAGCGTTCCCGAATTTCTCGTAAGAAA
>JAYSON010000291.1:0-2760 GCA_043722725.1 Chloracidobacterium sp. | reverse complement strand
TTTCTTACTAGAAATTCGGGAACGCTTAAATATGTTGTAACTATCTGTCATTACTAGCTTTATCTTATACAATAAGATGTTTAACTAGTCATGACCCTTAAACTTTCACTTTCTTTTATTTGATAACTCTTCGGATTGTTTGGTTACGCCCAATGAAAGTTACCCTGTCTCCGTCATTCCTCTATGCAGTCCTTTATAACGTACTTTTTGCCGCGCGGACTTAAAATCACACAGTTATCGCTCTCGAATGGGCCGACGATAACGCCGACTCCACCACCGGAGAGGCCTCCGTCGCTCAAATCCCAGCCTTCCTCAAAGAAAGCCGGCGAGCTAATTTTACCGACACTCCCATTGAAAATGGCGACAGCAAACTTATCCTTTTTCTTGCGCTTGTCGATCAAAGCGACGGCAAAGTCCTGTCGCTTGTCGCGGTTGAAATCGCCGACCGCGTAGTATGGATGATAGCTGCGGCCGAACTGCTTTCGCGTCGCCGCCAATCCATCTTTGTTCAGACAATCCGCAACAGTCGCCACGCGCAGATTAGGTTTCTTCGCCAACAACGCCTCAACTACCGCCCTATGCCGCGACTGCAAGTGCGAAGCCGCACCTCCCGGCTGAGCATTGACAGTTCCCGTTATTCCGCAAAGCACCCAAACGACAATAAAAAATCGAAGCATACCGCTATCTCCTTATATAAAAAGAAACAAGTCACAGTCTTCGCAAACCTTCAGCGCCATTCTATTCATGGGCATGGCGTTGTCGGCGAGGCGTATTTCCGCGTGAATCGCTCATTCCCGGTTGACGGGCATCTCCATCTCGCCTGATAAAAATGGCGTTGCTTCTTGTCCGGGCTGCAGTTTAATGTGCCTTTCACCAACTCCCACTTGCAGTCACATTTCTCGGGAGGAGGCAGGAAATTCGGATCGTCGGGGTCAAGTCCAAACGGGAACGGATCAATCGGCGCTCCAGCGGGGCTGCTGAACAGGTTATTAATGTCTGGGAACGAGGCCCCGCTCTGGGAAACGACGTCGGTCTGGTTAGGAATCCCGTCACAGTCTAAGTCCGCCACCGGATTACAGGGTGTCCCCGATCGCTCGGCGGCCCGGAATTGTTTGCAGCAGATCTTGCTCCCTATTCGTTGCTGCACCCAACCTCTGAGCGCAGCTATGTAGGCCTCTAACAATAACGGGTCCTTATCCTCAGGAATGTAACGAAAAACAGGAGAAGCGCAAATGGAGAGCGTGACAGCTCGTCGATTCACCGCGATTTGCGGACTCGCGAGAAGGCATTTTGGCGGCGGGTCAAACCAGGGAGTGGGTTTTTCGCATTTCTTTTCAGGCGGCGTTTGGTCATCGGGCGGCGGCTCCTTGCCATCCCGCAAACAAGTGAGCGACCGGCCCTTTCCGGCCGCCGCATTCTCCTGGTGCTTTTCCACCTTCACCTTGAGGGCTGCCGACACTTCCACTGGAAGCCCGGCGAGCGCGTCCGCGAGCGGAAACTTGCCTCCGGGGCAATTACCTGCACATCTGGTATGAACTCCCATCGTATTCACACCATGCACATCGTGCCAGAATATCTCTGTCGGGGCCTGCGGATTCCCGCAGTGCACCCTGAGTTGATAACTTTCGAATCCTCCCCCCTGCCCGGCAGTCGGCTGCGGTTTCCCGGCAAAAAAGATCGCGCCGATCAGAATAACCAGAGCCAATACAGATACAATTGGTCTAATGCTTTTCTTCATACTTACCCTCTTCTTGTAATCTTTAACCGTTGTGGCGGATATCGCGCGACAATTCCTTTTTGGGCTAAACGCCAGTTTTTGCAGTCTTTTCCCTCCCCTACTTCTTCAAGATAATTTCCACCCGCCGGTTTTTCTGTCGGCCGTCGGGATCATCGGAACCATCGGTTTTTTTATTTGGGACTTTCGGGCGTTTAGCTCCGAAGCCGGCTGTGGAAAATTCCACATTCCGGATGCCTTCTTTATCGGCGAACCATGCTCTCACGGCGGCGGCACGCCTTTCGGAGAGCTTCAGGTTGTAAGCATCCGATCCTTTCGCGTCCGTGTGGCCCTCGATGCGGACGGTGCCTTTGGCCTTTTCTCTAATGATTGTTGCTGCCTGCTTGAGCGCGTCTTGCGCTTTAGGCAGGATGTCAGCCTTATCAAAATCGAACAGCACATCCGCGGCGAGTTCGATGCGAATCTCTTGGCCTGTTTCCTTGACCTGCAGGTCCTGAACCTTTCCGCCCAAATCCTCGACACGAAACACTAAGTCCAAAATTTTTATCTTTGAGTCCGCCGTCCGTTCCTGCGCCGGTGAATAGTAAGCGGCGCAGGCCAAAAACCAAAGCAATAGGAGCCCGAATTTGACTGATTTGTATATTCTCATATCACCTTTCCTGCCGATCCTAGCGGCTGATGAGAACATCGTCCATCGGCGTAAAGTGCGGAACAACGACGGTGATTTTTTGCACATCGTCGGGCGGCGCCGGAAACTTTGCGAAAAGGCTGGCACGAGTTTTGGGTTTGATGTTAGATATACTGCGGCTGCATAAACACGCATTTTCTGTATCACGCACCACGAAATATTTTTTCTTTCCGACGGCATCGATCAAATGAGTGCCGCCCACCGAACCAACATCGCCGGTTCTATCTTGTTCGCCGAATTCGTAGCCGAAGCCCAAGTCTTTATCGGAATCGTTGATCATCACGAACTTCAAGTTAACGGTGTCACCGCTTGTCCGCTTCAATTCCTGGACCTCTAC
>JAYSON010000290.1:0-2591 GCA_043722725.1 Chloracidobacterium sp. | reverse complement strand
TTTCTTACTAGAAATTCGGGAACGCTTAAATATGTTGTAACTATCTGTCATTACTAGCTTTATCTTATACAATAAGATGTTTAACTAGTCATGACCCTTTTTTTTAATCGAGATCGTCAAAGCTTTGAATCGCACGATGAGAGGTATTTTCGGTTATTTCGGTATTACCTTTGCGGATAGACAATGCCGTTTGCATTCCGGCAGCGCGGGCCGCGTCAAGTTCCAAGGGAATGTCTGAAACGAAAAGTATCTCGGTTGCTTCCAACTCCATTTCTTCAGCGATCTTGCGATAGCTGTCAGCCTCACGCTTCAGGCCGGTGGTAGTGTCAAAATAGCTGTCGATCGATTGCGTGAGGTCGCCCTGTTCGGAATATTTGAAGATCAGACGCTGGGCAAGGACGCTGCCGGAGGAATAGATCGCGATCGATCTACCGCTACCCTGCCAACGTTTGAACGCCGCTGGTACATCCGGGAAGATCGGTGACACAAGGTCGCCCGACTCATATCCTTTTTGCCAAATCATCCCCTGAATGGATTTGAGCGCCGTTGATTTCCTGTCCTGATCGATCAGATATTTAAGATAATCTGCGACCGAGTTTGACGAATCAATCCGGAGTTCGGGGCGATATTCGGTGTCCGCGGCGTTTTCGTCGGACAGTTGGGCAAGCTCGAATTTCAAATCGTCAAAGTTTTCCTGAACGAAACCGGCGATCCGGGCCTTTGCGAACGGAAAGAGCGTTTTATGAACGAAATCGATCGGCGTGGTAGTGCCTTCGATGTCGAGGAGAATTGCTTTAATCATTTTTACGGCCGTGGACGCAGGAGGAATTTTAACGTGGTGGACAGAATGGACAGGATATGTTCAATCTATTTCGCATAGCTTGATCTAATCAATCTGAATATCCTGCGCATCCTGTTCAAAAACTTCCGCGTCGCTGCGTTTCAATTCTGAGCCGTGATATAGGAAACGCCGAAACAAAGAGGTTGATAATCGGCATCCGTACCGCTGCCGGTGTACTGCGGCGTCCAGCCTGAAACATCCTGAAACAGCCTGATCGCCCGAACGGTCCGGTCGCCGCAGAGATTGAACCAATGATGCGTGCCGCCAGGGATCCGGATCAGGTCGCCCGCTTCCATCTCAATAGAAACGACATCTCCATTTATCGGAGCAATGTGAAAAATTCCGCGTCCTTTAACGATAAATCGAACCTCGTCTTCGTCGTGCCAATGCTCTTTATTGAATTTATCGAGCATCGCATCGAGATTTGGTGTCGTCGGAACGATGTTGATCACATCGGCGGTGACGTAGCCGCCTTTTGCTTTTACGGCGTCGATCTCTTCTGAGTAAGCCGCGAGAATCTCTTCATCCGAGGCATCGGAGGGAACTTCCTTCAAATTTTCCCAACGTTCGTAATTGATGCCGATGCCCGAGAGATAACCTGTGATTTCTTCGGCGGCGGTTAATCTAATATTCTTTTTTGATACATCAACGATTGCCATAATTCCCATGAGGCACACTCCCTACAGGTCGTGTTTCCGCCTATTTACTTCAACTGCCTGCCTAAAACCTCAAATAAAAACTCAAAAATTTCCACATGCCGACGTGCCTCGGAGACGCTGTCGCCCCATGTATAAAGCCCGTGGCGGCGAAGGTAAATGCCGTGAACCTCGCGATTTTCCCGGAGCACATTTTCGATGACGTGAGAAAGTGCGATGTAGTCCTGCGAATTTTCGATCAGCGGCACAAGCTCTTTATGCTCGTGAGTTTTTACGCCGGATAATCCCTTGAGCATTTCGTAGCCTTCGATCTCAATCGCACCCTGCTCGAAAAACACGTCCGAAAGGATCGTTCCCCATACTGAATGAGTGTGCAGGATCGAGCGTGCCTTCGGGATAAAGCGGTAGATCATCAGGTGAATAAGCGTTTCGGCCGAAGGTTTTCCAAAGCCCTGCAAAATCTCGGCATCGTCGTCGAGTTCGAGAAAATTTGTTTCGTCGAGGTTCCCTTTTTCGATGCCGCTTGCGGTAACGCAGATGCGTAGCGGCTTGCGGGCTAGCAGCATGCTGAAATTGCCGCTTGTGCCGAGCGTCCAGCCACGCCGGTAAAACTCCCGCCCGGCCTCGGCAAGATCCTTCGTAGGAGTGGAAATTTCTGTTTTGCCCGCCATCATTTTATTCCTCGTCCTGCCGAAGCTTTTCGAGTACCGAAAGGTCTTCGAGCGTAGTTACGTCACCGGCTATCTTTGATCCCGATGCTATTTCACGCAAAAGCCGCCGCATTATCTTTCCGGAACGAGTTTTAGGAAGGGCGTCGGTAAATCGAATATCGTCGGGCTTTGCCAACGCTCCGATCTCATTCGCGACGTGTCTGCGCAATGCTTCCTTATGCTCGTCACCGCCGGTTCGTCCACCTCCAAGTGTAACAAATGCGACTATCGCCTGGCCTTTTAAATCGTCCGGCCGGGCAACGACCGCTGCCTCAGCGACCGATTCATGTGAGACAAGTGCCGATTCGATCTCGGCGGTACCAAGCCGGTGGCCGCTGACGTTTATCACGTCATCAACACGGCCCATTATCCAAAAATATCCGC
>JAYSON010000289.1:0-1711 GCA_043722725.1 Chloracidobacterium sp. | reverse complement strand
GTACCGATTTTCCCGACCGAATTCCTTATCTTTTATGAGAATTCCGCCGCAAACCATGGTAAACGCGAACAATGTTCCGATCACACCCAGATCGGTTACTTCGGTCAGATTCATAAACAAGGCCGGTATCGCCACGACAATCCCGGTGATTATGGTCGAGAACCACGGCGTTCTGAAGCGCGGGTGGATCGACGAAAATATCTTTGGCAGCAAGCCGTCGCGGCTCATCGCCATCCAAAGACGCGGCTGGCCGATCTGAAAGACCAAGAACACGGTTGCGAGGGCGATGACCGCGCTTATTGCTATTACACCCGCGAGCCACGGCAATTTGTCGCGAAACACAAATGCCAGCGGGTCACCGACGTTAAGATTCCCAAACGGCTCCATGCCCGTGAGCACCAGAGCGAGCGCAATGTATAAAACGGTGCATATTATCAGCGAATAGATCATCGCCCGCGGCAGATCGCGGCGGGGATTTTCGCATTCTTCCGCTGTGGTCGATAAGGCGTCGAACCCGATATAAGCAAAGAATACGGCCGCAACGCCCGCCATCACGCCGCTGATTCCGTTCGGCAGAAACGGCGTCCAGTTGGCCGGTGTTACAAAGAATGCTCCCAAAACAATAACCAGCAAAATGATCGCAATTTTCAAAATGGTCATTGTATTGCCGACGATCTTCGATTCACGAATACCGATGTAAACGAGAATCGTGATCAGCAATGTCATCACCAGCGCGGGGAAATCGGCAATTATACGCCAATCTCCGAGCATTGGTGCGGTTGTCCAAGCCTCGTACGCCTCGACGGCTCCCGTGGTCAGCTTGTCCGAGATCGCTAAAAGATCATCGCCCTTCATTTTGCTTAAGGCGTCAAGCGTGTGACCTTGGCCGAGAGCCGACGCGACCGCTTCCTCACTTCCGGCGAACCCGCGTGAAGCGCTAAGGTAATCCATCGTCAAAAACGCCGGTATCTTTAAACCGTAGCTCGACATCAGCCGGGTAAAATAATCGCTCCAGGAAATTGCCACGGCTATATTGCCGATCGCATACTCGACGATCAAATCCCACCCGATGATCCACGCGAAAAGCTCGCCGAAACTGGCGTACGAATAAGTGTAGGCCGAGCCGGCGATCGGAATTCGCGCCGCAAAGTCGGCGTAGCACAACGCCGAAAAACCGCAGGCGATAGCTGAAAAGGCAAACAGGAAGATCACACCAGGCCCGCCGCGATACGACGCGCCGCCGATCATCGCAAAAATTCCGGCACCGATGATTGCCGCAATTCCCATCAGCGTCAGATCGCGGAGCTTCAGAGTTCTTCGCAGGCCGCCGCCTTCTCCCCCGACTTCTTCCTGCTCGTGCTCGGTCATGCCGACAGCCGCATCCTCCTGGATCTGGGCGATGGATTTTTTACGAAAAAGTGATGTGCTCATAGTTTTATGACTCTTCTGCTAATGAAATTAAAAACTAATTTGGGAAAGAATACCTTGGAAAATCTCACGAAAGAAACGGTTTAGCGAATTTTGAACGAATTTTTTAAAAGATGCAATGGAAATGATGCGATATTCGTTGTTCTCTCAAGCTTTTCTAAATATTTTTATACCACGTGCAGCTGTTCTATCAGTCTGCGGACACATCCACGCTCAACTACCTGCTCGAATTCGATCACTCCATTCGGCTCCCTATGACCATTTACACAAAATAATCTACACC
>JAYSON010000288.1:0-8537 GCA_043722725.1 Chloracidobacterium sp. | reverse complement strand
GCCTGCAAATCACGGTCGATGGTGACACGCACATCCTTTTGCTCGTCCTCTTTGTGTTTGATCTTTGTTAGTACTTCCCAGGCTTCTGGCGACGCGTCGGCCTGCCTTCGATAAAGTGTTCGCTCAAGCCCCGGCGTTCCGCGCTCGGTCCCGAGCAAGTGCGCCATTTCCTTCTCAAGTGAAAAGGCACGTCCGATGCTGCCGTCGGAATCCAGCTTGTAATAGGCAAGAGCGCCCCCTAGATTGCCCGTGCGATCAAGCATCCAACCGCGTAAGTTCGCCGCTGTCGTCCGCCTTGTTCTAAGATCTTTATAAGCCAGGGCTTGAAATTGCTCATTAGAGTCGTCGGCAAAATATGTCCAGTAAACTTGGAAGCCGAACACGGTAAACGCAAGCAAGATAAAGACGAACTGCCACACGCGAATGCTTCGGTTGGCAATAGTTTGCGTTAATTTGCGTGTCACTTCACGAGGAAGATTCTGTTCGAAAACGAACTTAGGACGGCTGAAATTGTCGAAAAAGGTGATTATCAGAAAACCGATCAGAATGCCGACGCCGATGATGAAAACGATACTTAGGCCGGCAGGCGTGCGTTCGAGCACCTGTCCGCCAAAGAGATTTTCGGGACGGTATTTGTTCCAATCTATCTGAATCAGAAAACTCAGGTTCATTTAGATATTGCCTTTTCGTCGCCAGGTAAATTCAGATCCAGGCCCGGTTCTGTAGGCCTTAGAACTTCAACCGCGTCCGATTTTACGACGGAGTTTTCAGGCATCGGAATGCTCGCCAGAGTTTCCGCCGGGACCGACGGTTCAGGCATCTCGATCCTGCTTGTGAACTCGAATTCGCCCACTTTATATGCCTCGGTTTGATTCAATTCAGGTTCCGATTTTACCTTAACCTCAACAGGCTGTTCAGCGATCTCAAACGTGAGATCTACGGTGCCTAATTTCAATTTCTGACTCACTGAAAATGTCACTGCCTTTCCGTACGAAATACTCTCGCCGTCTATAAAAGTTCCGTTCGTAGAACCCGTATCGGCGACGACGAGCTGCCGTTCCGAGTTCAGCATTAGGGATGCGTGCATCTTTGAAACACTTGCGTCGTCAACGTCCAGATCGTTCTCCTTTGTTCGCCCGACGGTCAACCTTTGGCCTCCTTCAAATGTCAGCTCCTTTTGAATCGCGCTCCCGTGAAGATCGAATCGCACGAGCACCTTCGAGCGTTCCGGAGGCGTGGGTGAATTCTGCGGCTGTGCTAAAGCGTCTTCCTTGAAGCCGGGCATCGAGACATCGATCGCCATTTCGCGCTCATCCTCATCCGATTTTTCGAAACCGGCGAAAAGCTTCACGCCGCTTGTGAAGTAATCTGGCTTAACTGCAAGCGTAATTGGAGCATAGGTATAATAGCGGTTGTCGTTTATGTGATCGACCAGAGCAGTGAGCAGTTCAGTTTCAAGTTTCTTTAGTGAGCCTTGCGAATCTGTCGAAAACTTGTCCCACTGCATTTTAAGCTTGATATTGTGCGGAACAAATCGCCGCTTTTCGTCTGATTCGCGAACCTCCGCATCGACCAACCGCTTCAAGCGTTCGGTCAACTCGCTCGTCGCCAGGCTGCTTGACGGTTTCCATCCCCGGCCAGTTAGACGGTCGAACGTGTCGCCGATCTTTGTGAGTATTCCCTGAACCAGCCAATCGGGGGATATTTGTTTCTTTGTAGATGAAGGTTTTTCGGACATTCAGAATCGGTCTTACGCTGAACGAAACAGTTTTGTTGCCATTCTATCCGAAATAATTAGGGAAGAGAAGCAACAAATAGATTGCATTTAAAAGTTTAACATTGTAAAATTTTGTTGGAATTAATTTTCCATTCCGCCTTTTTTTATTACAAGTCTCCATTTAGGAGTTTAAGACACCTAAATCGCAAAGCCATCCGAACGAAACCGTATTTAAGGAATAATTTCTATGATCGGATCAAGTAATCACGTCAAAACCGTCTGCGCCGTTGCCGGGATTAAAGGACGAACGGGCGGGTACTCGCTTGTGGAAACCGTTATCGCAATGGTCATACTTTTGATCCTCACGGCAGTCTCGCTGCCTTATATCGTCAACTATAAACGATTGTATAAAACCGAAGACCAGGCGATAAAAGTGATGGATTTGATGCGCGAAGCGGGTCAGCTTGCACTTACAAAACGGCGAACAATACGCGTGGATATAGACCTTTCAAATCCCGCGAATCCGGTCATTCGAATGGCGGACAATTCAGGAGCAACGGATATTCTCGCAAAAACGATTCCATTGGAACCGTCTAGTCAGGTCCGAATGGATATTGCCCCGACCGGCGTGGCGGTCCCGGCACCGCCAGGTTACGCCATCCCGACGCTAGCGGCCGGCGTATGGTCACTTCAATTTAGAACTAACGGTTCGGTGACAAACGCGGCAGGTATTCCGATCAGCGGCACTTTGATTTTATGGCCGCCGAGCACGGTTCCCTACAATGCCTCGAATCTGACTCCGCGTAGCCCAGGCGAAGTACGCGCGATAACGGTATTCGGCGGCAGCGGCGCCGTCCGCTATTGGAAATATAACGGTGCAACATTTGTTCCCTACAGTTAGTCGAGGGTTAGAAGCATGAAAGACAAATCAAACGCAGGTTTTTCTTATATCGACGTCATGGTGGCTCTGGTCATCATGATGGTCGGGATTTTGGGGCTGCTGTCGGCTCTCTCGGTCTCGATGATTCAAGCGAGCGGGCAGGAGCAGCAGTTGAACGCCAAGCAATACGGCACATCGGCGATGGAATCGATAATGTCTGCCAAGGAGACGGCGCCTAAACCAACGGATCCGACGCCTCTCGGCTGGTCTTCGGTTGGAAATGTCGGGAGCAATATTGATTCCGGCGGCGTTCCTCGCGGGGTGTTCGTGACCGGCGTCCAGTCGGTACGGGCGAATGCCGGGCCCGACGAGATAATCGGCACGGCTGACGACGCGGGTGCGGTCATATCAGGGCTGACGCGCCAGATCGTGATTACGGATTTGTGCGATCCCGACCGGCCTTCGGTGGCCTGTCCCACACCCGGGTCTTTTCCCGTAAGAAACCGGCAGGTCACCATTACGATAAATTATTTTTCCGGAACACTCGCAAGACAGGAAGTCTTGAGAACGGTTTTGACGGATTACGCGAGTGTTCTTAATTAAAGGAAAATCTATGCAAGGCAATATAAATTTCAGAGACGAAAGCGGTGTTACAACTCGTGGTAGTGAAAAAGGATTTTCGGTGCTCGAGGTCATTGTTGCAATGGTTCTTTTCCTGGGTATTACCGGAGCGATTTGGGGATTGATGCAGGTCGGCCTGCAGGGCCGTAATGTGAACAATCAGAAAGTGGGCCTGACCAAAGCCGTCCGGCTTGGCCTGAATCTGGTCGGACGAGACACTTATAGTGTCGGCCTCGGCTATCCGCTGGGCGCGACGGTTGTTTTGCCGGATGACAAGATTTCAGCTTTGCTTGGAATTCCGAACGATACGAATGCCGGACGCGACACGGTTCCGCCGATCATCGCCGGCAACAACATAACGTTAAACACTTTCAACACGACAGCCGGAGTGAGAACAGACCAGGTAACCTTTCTTTACAAGGATGGCAATTTCAACCTTGTCCCCCCCGTACTGCCTGGCGGCCCGGCTGTTTCGCAGCCGTTGAGCATGAACCTTGTGGATCCTGTGGGAGGGTATACTGACCTTCGGTCCACTAACGGAAGCAACGCGGCATGCGCGGTAAACAACCTTTATCTTATAACCAGGCCCGGGGGACAGACGTTGGGTGTTGCGACAAGTCTTGTCGCGCCGGACAGAGTTCGTTTTGCAAACCTCGATGTTCTGGGACTCAATGTGGCCTTCTCAAACGACTCGATAGGCCCAGCCGCGACTTCGGCCAGTATTCAGAAGGTCCGAATGGTGACCTATTTTGTCGCTGCCGACGGCACTTTGACCCGCAGGGAATATGTCAATGTTCCGCCAGCCGTGCCGGCAGTTGGCTTTGTCGATCAGCCTTTAGTTTACGGCGTCGAAGATTTTCAGATCAAGTACGTGATGAACGACGGAACTCTCGTGGACAATCCGATTGCCGGGCCTGACGGCGTTGCCGGTACTGGAGACGACACGCCGAATAATTTATTTGAGGCGGTCCGCCAGATCAGATTTACCATCAGCGTTCGAAGCTTTGAGCTGGACCGAAATAATCAGCCTTACCGTGAGACGATGACGTCGACCTTTAGCACCAAAAATCTGGGCTATGACGCAAGTTAAAAAATTGATGGGGCAAATGAATATGAAGACACCGGAAATTGAACAAAATAAAACGTCAGCTATCACCCGCGATAAAAATCAAAGAGGCACCGCCGTTGTAATCGCGCTGTTTGTTTTGGCTCTCATGAGTATCTTTGTTGCACTCGCCGTATCGCGAACCACGTCCGAAACGATCGCCGTAGGCAATGAGACGAGCGAAGCCCGCACGCTGTACGCCGCTCAGGGAAGTTTGGAGACGATGACCAGAAACTTTAACAAGGTTTTCGAAACTAAACTCAATCCCCTGCCTTCTGAACTCGCCGTGGTGAGAGATGGCGCGATTATCCCCGGCTTGTCCAAGGAACTTCCCGGTGGCCAGTATGACTTTGTGAATACAGCCGACGAGACCACTTTACCGGGTGCGACAGTGCTTCCGACCGGGCCTTACGCGGGCCTTTACGCTATCAGGGATAATTGGCGCCTGCGGACGATCGCAACCAATATTCAGGACGGCACGCAGATACAATTGACCCGTAATATTCTGAATAACCGTATTCCCATTTTTCAGTTCGGTATTTTTTATAACGACGATCTCGAGCTTTTCCGTCCGCCCAGATTCAGCTTTGGAGGACGTGTCCACTCTAACGGGAATTTCTTTGTGTCGCCGGGAAGCGAGGGCATATATTTCGACTCGCGCGTGACCGCGACCGGGCACATTGTCACGCAGACGTGGCGCAACTGGAATACGAGCGACAGCGGAAATAACCAGACCTTTATAAAAAATGCCTCCGGAACGCCCGTGCAGTTGCTGCCGACGGATGGAAGTGTGTTAAATACAAGCTTCGGTGCGGCGAATAATGTCTTCCAATTTCCGCCCGTGGCCCCGACGCCGGTGCCGACCCCAAATCCTGATTTGCCGCCAAGCCGCTTAAATCCAGGTTTTGCCGCTTCAAGCGCTGCTTTTGACGGCAACCTTCTCGCTCAAGTGCTACCACTTAGGCTTCCTCTAAATGTCGGAGCGAGCACGGATTTGATCGAAATGGTCAAACGCGGAAAGAAGGTGGCCAATCCGGCGGCCGTCGCTCCGGAAGAACCCGGTGGAGACCTTTTCATGAACAATGCCGGAATCCTTGCACCTGTTACCGCAGCCGCCAATGAGGTTGACAATCCTATTTTAAGAAGCGAGCGATTCCAAAATAAAACAGGCATCCGTATCAGCCTCGCGGACAGCAAGGCGAAACTGCCGGGTTGTGCATCTGGTGTCGGGATAGCTCCGCTTCCGGTGGCGCAGCCTTGTGGTGTGAGACTGGATGGCGACCCGCTTGGGCAGAATATGGGTCCGATCGCCTCGCCGCGTGGCTATCAGCCCAAAAATATGAGGTTGAACCTAGGAGACGCTGGGTTCAATTACAGGGCGACACGCGTCAACGGAGACCGTTTATTCAACGCCGCCCAGCCAGGCGGCCTCCGACAGGTATGGATAAAAGTGGAAACCGTCCAAACCAACGCCGTGTCCGGTGCCATCATAACCTCGGATATCACTGAAGATATTCTAAGCCTCGGCGTTACCGAAGAAGTCCCCGAAAATCCGAACGTACTTCGCATTAAGAGTCCGGCAACTTTCGACACCAATGTCGGACATTCGGTCAACGGGTCGGCGACGGCACCGAGTGCAAATCTTACCGCAACTACTCCGCAGGGAGCTTCGACCTTTCCTGACAGCCGTTCGGTCATTAAGTTGCAGACATTCTTTATCAATGGACCGGCCATTCCGGTTCCGGGGCTGCCACCTACCAATAATAATTTATCCTCTTTTGGAACGATAAATCTCGTGAGACGGTTCAGTGCTGCAGATAACGTGAAAATTTTGGCGGGCTGTCCAGTCGCACCTGCTCCAGGGCCAAACTGTATAGCGCAAAATTTAGACCCGAACGCAAGTTTGGAAAACACCGCGCACTTAAAACTAGCGACTGTAAATAATCTTCCCAATGACGCAATAGTGCCCTTTCCTATCGAAATGTTCGACACGCGCGAAGGAACATACTTCGATAACGTCGCCAATACGCCCGCTTTTCCGAACGTTTCGAGAAATGGCGTGATGAGCATGATCAATGTTGATGTCGCAAACCTGAGACGCTTTCTGCGTGGCGACTTTAACGGGCTTTTTCCCGATGGCGCAGCCGTAAATAGCACGCCTTTCTCAAGAAATCCCGCTAACGCCGGAAATCTCGGATTGAGGGCCTGTACATTTTTAGCACCTTATAATCCTGCTAACTGTGATATTCCCGAAAACAGCGGCTGGGTTGTATACGTTTCCGACCGTCGCGGTGACGGCAATTTCGATGGCGAATACGACATGGAGGATGTATACGGAGGAGCACCGGGAAATAATAATGCCTTGGATCCCGGGGAAGACATTGACGGACCCACTGTGGGACAGCCGGGATTCGTGCCGCGTTTTGGTGCCGGTATACTTGACGCGAGGTATTGGAATAATCTTATGACGGGGTGCGTGGACAAGTTTAATGTCGTGATTCCAGATTGCGATGCTCCGAAGTACTCAGAAGCGTTCTTAGCCCATCGGGCGGCTGTTTCGGACCACCCCTATTTCCGGCGCGGAGTAAGGCTTATTAATGGGACGACCATACCGGGTATTTATGATTCGGTCACATCGGCAAACACAAAAGGTTTTACGGTGGCTTCTGAGAACGGCGTTTATGTACAGGGAAACTATAACGCGACGGGTGCCACGGCCCCGCCGGCGAATGGAAATACCCCTTTCGATCAGTATTTTCCGCTCAACTCCCAGACTCATATCCCTGCTTCTATCGTCGCCGACGCGGTTACGATATTATCGAACGGCTGGAACGACGCGGAAAGTTTCTCCTCACCGTATAACCAGGGAAGTCGCATCGCCACACCGACACAGATTCGATTCGCCATGATCGCGGGAGATACGATCTCGACCAGACAGAACGCGGTCAATCAAGGCAGTTCTGTTAATGGTCAGAACGAGAACGGCGGCGTGCACAATTTCAAGCGGTTTTTGGAGATTTGGTCAGGTGTAAGGCTCGATTACGCCGGTTCATTGATCAATCTTTATAACTCTCGAAATAACAACGGCGCGTTCAAATGCTGCAACACGGTCTATAACCCGCCAATCCGCAACTGGGTGTTCGACAAAACATTCCTTGATCCAGGCCGCATTCCGCCGGGGACGCCGTTCTTCCAGTACGTTCAGACGACCGGATTTGAGCGTTCGACCAGTTAGTTATTGCCCGGGCACTCGAGGCCCGGCAACATTTATTCTTAGCCTGCCTGACCAGCTTTCACGGTCAGGCAGGCTTTTTTGCGTGTGTGTTTTCCGAACTTTGAAACTATAATGTCGTACTAAAGGTACGACAGACTGTTAGTCTGTCGAACAGGCTGGCAACCTGTCTTACATTAATGAGAGAACTTTCGCTAAACAACAGCAGACTCGACAAACGCTACGATGTGTATGCCGAACTCGGCCGCGGGAGCTATGCCGAGATTTTTGTCGCACGCGACACTCTCGCGTCACCACAGTCGCCGCACAGCCACGTCGCGATAAAGGCCCTAAACGTATTTCTTCAGGACGATCTCGATCCGGATCTCGAACGCACACTTGTCGAGAATTTTCAAAACGAAGCAGTCGCGCTCGATCGCGTACGCCACCCGAACATCATTAGCCGTCTCGGTCACGGCACAGCACGCGATCTGCGCGGCATGGTTTTTCATTATCTTGTGCTCGAATATCTCGAAGGCGGCGATCTGCAAAAAGCCTGTCGCGAGAAGAGTCTGGCCCTCAAAACCTCTCTGAAATATATCGAACAAGTCTGCGCCGGGCTGCGGCATGCCCACCGCCACGGCGTTATCCACCGCGACATTAAACCTCAAAATCTGCTGCTTACAAAAGACCGCGAGACCGTAAAGATCGCGGATTTCGGTGTCGCACGTATGCACACGTCCGATGCTCCTATAACACGCGTCGGAACCAACATTTATGCGGCTCCAGAGCACAGCCCGCTGAATTTAGATGGCGACAATGTGATGACGGTTCCGGTGCTGACACCCGCCGCCGACATTTATTCGCTCGCCAAATCCGTTTACTCGCTAATTACATGCGAGACGCCGCGATTTTTTGCAAATCAGCAGTTAACCGAGCTTCCGCTCTCGGCCCGCGATCACGAATGGGCACCGGAATTGAAACGTGTTTTGGCAAAGGCGAC
>JAYSON010000287.1:0-7236 GCA_043722725.1 Chloracidobacterium sp. | reverse complement strand
AAGATCGTCGAAGTAAAAAAGCGCTGACGGAACATTCAACCTCAGACTTTCGTATTCTTCCTAGATTTGGCACAATCAGTCATACTGAATGAGAATTAAATTTGCTTTGGCAAAACTAAGATATTCCTCGGCTGTGCTGATCCTGCTTCTCAGTACCGTTGCGGTATTTGCGCAGACCAATGCTCCGTTTTCGATAAATACATCGCCGCTTCCGGCACCAACAAGCCCGGTTAACGACTACGTCGGTGTTTTCGATCCGGCCGCAAAACTGCAACTTGAAACACGCCTCAAAGATTTTAAGACAAACACCGGCGTCGAGCTTGCGGTCGCGGTGGTCAAAACTACGGGAGACAGGCCGATATTCGATTACTCGCTTGCCCTTGCACGCGGCTGGGGCATCGGTTCGAAAGACCAGGACAATCCGAGTGCGTTGCTTTTAATTGCGATTGACGACCGTAAGTATTTCACGCAGGTCAGCAAGGATCTCGAGGACGAACTGCCCGATGGTGTCGTAGGCGGCTTGCAGCGGCAGTATCTTGTACCTGAATTTAGAAAGACAAATTACGCTAAAGGCATCACGGACACAGTCGATGGCTACATAAAAACCATCGACTCAAAACGTAGCGGCGGCGAGGTTCCTGCGGTGGCCAATACGGATAAAAAGGGTGGGTCGACAGGAACGTCAGGTGGACTTTACAGTATATTCTGTTGTTTCGTAGTGATTGGTGTAATTGCCCTTATCATTTGGTCCAATCGAGGCGGAGGTGGAAAATCGGGTAAGGACAATGATCGGTGGGGCGGCGGCGGATTCGGCGGCGGAAGCACTTTGCCGTGGATAATCGGGTCAATTTTGACCAGCGGCTCGGGCGGCTCGTCGTCATCGAGCAGTTGGGGCGGATCCTCCGGGGGCGGTGGAAGCGATTGGGGCGGATTCGGCGGAGGTGGAGATTTCGGCGGAGGTGGTGCCGGGGGAGACTGGTAAAACGAGTCTGGAGTAATAAGTCTTGAGCAGGATTTTTCTAGGCTAAGACGACTTCCTGATCAAGACTCACGACTTTAGACTCGCGACCTTAATTACGATGAAGAATCAATTTGAAGCATTTATCGATGATCTTAAAGGAACGCACGGAAAGAACCTTGCTTCGGTGGTTCTATACGGCTCGGCGGTCGCAGGTGATTTTGTTCCGCAGAAATCGGATTACAATATGCTTATCGCCCTGCACAAGATCGCCCCCGAAGATCTGCGTAATGCACACGCATGCATTCGCGAATGGCACAAGATGGGGCATCCGGTCCCGGTATATTTTACCGTTTCGGAGTTGCAGAATGCAGCCGATGTCTTCCCTATCGAGTTTCATCAGATGGAAATTGCCCGCAAGGTGCTTTACGGCACCGATGTGCTGTCGACACTTAAGATCTCCGACGAATTTTTGCGGCACCAAGCTGAATACGAGCTGCGCAGCAAGCTGATACAGCTTCGGCGGCAGTATATTCCGGCGTCGGCTTCGGTTGAGGGCTTAAAGAATTTGATGGGAGAAAGCCTGTCAAGCTTTGCGGCTTTGTTTCGTGCGGTTTTATTGCTTCACGGTGTTCAGCCGCCCGCAACAAAGCATGAGGTCGTCGCTTTGACCGTGCAGCAGTTGAAACTGGACGGCTCGGTGTTTGAAAAAATATTCAATATTCGTGAGAATAATTTCGCCGGCAAACTTGACGAGGTAGAAGCAAATCGGCTCTTTGGCGATTATATGGAGCAGATCGAGACCGTGATCGATTCTGTAGACGCGGTAGTAAAATCGTAAATCGTAATTGTTGATGGTTAATCGTTTATGCAAATTTGTGCACGATTAACAATTAACGATTAACACCAAACAATTAACTTTTTATGAGGAGAAGAATTATGAAAAGATCAATATTATTAACAATCGTAATGTTTGCGGCCTTCGGCCTGAGCGGATGCAGCTATAACGATCTCACGGCGAAGCAGCAGACCGTAAAGGCCAACTGGTCGAAGGTCGAAAGCTCTCTACAGCGGCGGGCGGATCTGATCCCGAATTTGGTTGAAACGGCCAAAATGGTCGCAACCAATGAGCAAGAGGTTTACGGTCAAATAGCTGATGCTCGTTCCCGTTTGCTTAATGCAACCGCTGCGGCGCCAGCTGGTGCTGATGGCGACAAAACGCCCGAACAAAAACAGGCTGTAATCGACGCAAACAACAGTTTTGGCGGAACGATTGGCCGTTTGTTGAGCCTACAGGAAAATTACCCCATTTTACGCTCGAATGAAGCGTTTATGAAGGTGCAGGATGAACTTTCGGGAACGGAAAACAGGATCAACGCGGCGAGAATTGACTATACGGATGCTGTAGGTTTGTACAACACGACGCGGAATTCGTTTCCGGCGGTATTGACTGCGGGCTTGCTTGGATTTAAAGAACAACCTTACTTCGAAGCTGAACCGGGAGCACGGACGGCCCCCAGCGTTGGCGATGCAAACTCGTTGAGAAAGACTATCGCACCGGCAGCTGCGAATGCTCCGGCGGCCAATGCAAATAAGTAAATCAGAATCCGCGGGAACTGCACATTGAGCAGTGATCACAAGGCTTGCCGTTCGGTTCGAACGTGTAGGCCTTTTCTTTGTTCAGAATTGTAATAATCTCGTCGGCGAACGCATCGATAATAGAGAAACGCAGAATTGAAGGATGCGGAAAGCCAGATGAGGGATGACGCAGAACCGGCAGCTGCAATTTGGATTCTATGCTATCGAGTCGAACATTTATCGTCTCAATGCTTGCCTGGATGGATGAAAGATCGACAGTTTGAGATTCATTTTCAAGGATTCGCGCTATCTTTTCCGCCAGGCTATGAGCATTTCCCGTCTCCATACAAATATCGGCACTCCTTTTTCTATCTACTTTTCTGCCGGCAATAGATCGATATAATCTACTACGCCGACGATCGCCGAATCTATGGCGGCCCCTGGCCTTCCGGTGGCGGCGGTGGATGCCGACCAGCCTTCTTGGGCTACAATAACGATGTCGCCTTCGCCAGCACCGACGGAATCGAGAGCAATGCAAGTGTAGTCCATGTCTTCGCCGCCAGGAGTGATCTGACGGCAAAGCATCGCGCTCGTTCCTTCGTAACGCTGGTTCTTTTGCGTCGCAACGATATTTCCGATGACACGAGCTAAAAGCATATTTTTAAATTAAATTAACTCCGCTCGCTGTTTGTCACATGGCTATCGGAATCGATAATACCGACGATAGTGCAGTCGGTCGGCGTTTCGTCCCGTTTGAAAGGGAACGAAGCCTCTTTTCCCCGGCACCAGAACACCAATTCACCAACACCGGCGCCGACTGCGTCAAGTGCTATCATCGGGCTTCCCTTTTCGTTTAGCTTGGCGTCAAGCGTTTGGACAATAAGAAACTTCCGCCCTTCTAAAGACTCATTCTTTACCGTTGAAACGACAGTGCCGATAACCCGGGCGATCTGCATATTGGCGAGACTATTTCTGTTGGCTTGTAAAATCTATTGTGTCGATCACTCCAATAATCGCGGCATCTACCGGACAATCCTTGTTGCCCTCGGCCAAGCGTGCGGACGATCCGCTAACAACTATGACCTTTTCGTGAAATCCGGCTCCGACCGTATCGACCGCGACGACGTAGCCGCTCTGATCGGAGCCATCGAGATTTATGGGCTTTACGATCAGCAGCTTTTTGCCGAGAAGGCGTTCGTCTTTTTGCGACGATACAACGGTGCCTAAAATGCGTCCAATAATCATCAGAGTGGTCAGTGGTCAGTTGCCAGTTGTCAGCTGCAGAAATAACTGCCTACTGACAACTATTTCATTACTACGGGCAGTCGTTCGTCGACGCTTGAATGGGGACGCGGGATGACGTGTACGCTGATCAGTTCGCCGACACGTCGGGCCGCCGCCGCGCCAGCGTCGGTAGCCGCTTTTACAGCCGCCACATCGCCTCGAACAATCGCCGTTACAAAGCCTGCTCCTATTTTCTCATAACCCACAAGTTGAACGTTTGCAGCCTTTACCATCGCATCGGCGGCCTCGATCATAGCGACGAGACCCTTGCATTCGACCATCCCTAAAGCTTCTTGCATGTAGATTTGCTCCTGAAATTCTGACTGTTTTTTTTCTAAATCTTAGCTAGTTTAACTCAATTTTGCCGCCTGGCTCAAAAGGTCTATCAACTCTTCGCGGGTGAAGGCGACTTTTGCTCCGTTAGAGGCTGTCGAAACTTCGCAATTCGTACGGGCGGTTCCGGCGTCATGCAGATATCCGCACGATTGGCACCTTGCCGATTCGCCTAAAAATCCAGCCTTCTCGCGAATCCTGACCAATTTTTCGATGGCGTCAGCCGGAAGATCATTGGCACCGCCGAGAGCCTTGGCAAGGATCGCGATCTTGGCTGTATGCTCGAGCGTTTCCAAACGGTCGAATGCTTCCCAGAGATGTTTACCGTAGGCTACCGCACCGTGATTTGCCATCAATAGAGCGTTGTGATGCTGAACAAATGGCGTCATGGCATCGGTCAATTCGTCGGTCGATGGAGTTCCGTAATCTGTCAGTGGAACGCAGCCGAGCGTCAGAATGACTTCTGACAAGATCGGCTTATCAATCGCAAGGCCGGCGACGGCAAAAGCTGTTCCGTGCGGCGGATGAGCATGGCAAACTGCGTGGATATCCGGACGCATTTTGTATATCAGCAAGTGCATCGCGAGTTCGGACGAGGCCTTTTTGTCCGACAGCGGTTTACCGTCTATGTCGGTGACAGCCAAACAATCTTCGGTCATGCGGCCCTTGCATGTCATCGTCGGCGTGGCAAGTACGCGGTTCTGGTCCAAGCGGATGCTGACGTTGCCGTCAAATGCGACAACATAGCTTCTTTCGTAAAGTAATTTGCCGACTTCGCAGATCAGTTTTCGGGCTTGGGATTCGTCCATAAACAAGAAAACCACAGATTAACACATCACTTCATTCAGCGTTAACCTGTGGCTTAAATTTTGAGAAAAATTACCTTTCGAATCTCGGATGCCGCGGTGCCTTCGGCGGAGGTGGAGGAGCGTCGACCGGGAAAACCGGTTCTCCCATCACATAGTCAACCGAAACTTCGGACGAGTTCCTGCCAAGTTCCTCCATCTGCTTGCGAAGCTCGCAATTGGTACGTTTTAGTTCCTGATTCTCGGTCCGCAGACGCTGCACTTCCCTGTATTTATTCGACCCGCGGCGGAAATTGAAGTTCGGGGTCGCGATTGTAACAAAAAAGCTGGCAATAAAAAGCCCGGCGGCGAACGTCAAGAAAAACGCTATGATCCTCTTAAATAATCCTCTATACATCATGTAATTTACCTCTTGAAAGCTTCTAATATTGCATACGGCGGATTTTCGAAATCGGTTTCACAAATTTGTAAATAAACTCTTTGCTGCCCCTTATTCCAAATTGATGAATGTGCTCACCAGACACCCGCCTTTGCCACCACTTCTATTTTATATCTTTTGACGAAAGCCGCAAAGCTTTTTTGCGCCGAAAGCTTTCTTTTTTTCAATTTCGCTTATTTAAGGCTGAATGGGTCAAAAAACTATATCGGTTGTCAATCCGATAGAGTTGATGCGGAAAGCGTTTTACTCCGTTGCCCTTAAACAACTTATCATTTACAATTTGTGTTTCAAGTGTGAAACAATGATTGCCTTCCTTTCTGGAAAACTTCTCGAAAAACACGCGAATACGGTGATCTTGGACGTAGGCGGCGTCGGCTATGAGGTGACCATTCCGCTGTCGACGTTTTACGAGATCGGCGATGTCGGGTCGGAAGTTCAACTGCGCATTTATACGTATGTTCGCGAAGACGCCATACAGCTCTTCGGCTTTCGCACGATACGCGAACGCGAGTTGTATCTGAAGCTGATCTCGGTCCAGGGAATCGGCGCCAAATCCGGCATTACGATGCTATCGGGGATGAACGCGGACGAGATTATAGCGGCGATCCGGACCGATAACGTTGCCCGGCTTACCGCCATTCCCGGCGTTGGCAAAAAGACCGCCGAACGGCTTGTAATCGAGCTTCGCGACAAGGTAGATCAACTTGCTTCCGGGGTTTCGGCCGGAACTTCGATGGCGGCCGGAGCGGCTATCGGCGCGGACGCGGTTTTAGGCGATGCCCTGTCGGCCCTCGTAAATCTTGGCTATCAGAAAAATGCAGCCGAAAAAGCCTTGCAGCAAGCGAGACAGGACGGCACCGAAATGAACGTGCAAAAGCTGCTGAGAGCGGCTTTGCAGAGATTGGCGAAGTGAAAAAACTCCCCTCCTTGCTTAGGAGGGGAGTTTTTGAGAAGAAATGAATGCTAGAGATCGTCGATCATATAAGGCAGGACGTTTCAAACCTTGATCGGCGGGCGGTCGTGGCTTTGGTTTACGCGGCATTTGGGTTGACATACATTTATTATTTGAAAAATCAGGAGAGTGTCGCTGCTTTTCTGAAGGGAACGAGGTTTGAGGAGTTTGGGCAATGGGTCGCCTATTCGCCTGAGAATAATTTGCCGGCACTTGGGTGGTGGGTGGCGGTGGTGACGGTGTTTTATTTCGTCATTCCCGTGTTGATAATTAAGTTCGTCTGGAAGGCAAAGCTGGCTGATTTCGGCCTGAAATTCGGTATTGAGCCGGGCTTCTGGAAGTTGGCGGCCGCGTGCATGGCGGTGATGCTGCCGCTGGTTTACCTGATGTCGCTGACATCGGGCTTTGCGGTGAAGTATCCGTTCCTGAGGATATACAATGGCGATTCATATATCGGGCGGACGCTGTTTGTTTGGGAACTGATATATTTTGTACAGTTTTTCGGGCTTGAGTTTTTCTTTCGCGGGTTTCTGGTCCACAGCCTGAAACGAAGCCTTGGCCTGTACTCGATCTTTGTAATGACCGTGCCATATTGCATGATACACTTCGGCAAACCGGCCGCTGAGACTTTTTCCGCAATTGTAGCGGGGATCTTTCTTGGGTGGCTGAGTTATAGGAATGGCAGTATTTGGCTGGGATTATTGCTGCATTGTACAGTGGCATTTTCGATGGATATTTTGGCTTTGTATAATAAAGGATGGGTCATGACTAGTTAAGTCATGGATAGTTGATAATTTTCAATAGAATGGAGTAAAGATTTTCTTTTCTATAATTGAATCTAAACTCACATTCTTTAAGGTGCAAGTAGAAGGTGGATTTTCGCATA
>JAYSON010000286.1:0-18953 GCA_043722725.1 Chloracidobacterium sp. | reverse complement strand
TTCCGAGGTCGGATTTTTTCCGATGGAACAAGACGAAGAGGAACAACGCTTTGGCCGCACCATCCCTCCTCAAACCAGGAGAGGAGCCGAAACTCCCCGTTCGGACCCGTTGCGTGGCCGGGACTGAAAACCTTTAATCGCCGAATAAGATGAATTAAATCCGAATAAGGGGAACGAAGATGAAGAATATAAATGAGCTTCCGACGTTTTCTGTGTTGTTCAACTTGTTCTTCGTTCCTACTATTCCCGGGGATTGCTTGTTTCTTTCGTTCGGCAAATTCATAAGACTCACAACCTGCATTCACCGCCCGGTAATTATTTATCCACAGCTCACCGGTAACCGAAACGCGGATCCGCGCGATGCGAACGATAGGAATGATTTGCACGATTTTGGCGATACGAACGATGCGAATGATGCGAACGATTTGCAAGGCAGTTCGTCGATTACAGCATCCCGGGAAGAGAGCCGCAGCAAATACGCACCCGCAATACGCACTGGAAACATTTTTTTTCACGCATCCGTCGGCCAAAAGGTATTTATGCCCTGGAACCAAGCACCGGGTTCCGACGCTCTTAAAACTGTCCGCTTGCACTCCGCGAACCAAAGCGCAATCATTTTAGTTTGGACCAGTTTTTAATTGGAGGCCGAAATGACTGCTGTTTTGGAAGAGACACGAACAATCGAAACCTACCTCGTTTTGCCCGACGCGGAAGTTGCTGAGCGGATCAAATCCGCCCGCCGCGAGCTTGGGAAGCGCGTAGTAATTCTCGGCCATCATTACCAGCGTGATGACGTAATCCGCCACGCCGATCTGACCGGCGATTCTTATCAACTGTCGGTCATGGCCTCGCAGACCGAAGCCGAATTCATCGTCTTTTGCGGCGTCCATTTCATGGCCGAATCGGCTGATATTCTCGGAAAAGATTCACAGCATGTTATTCTTCCGGACCTCGGTGCCGGCTGTTCAATGGCGGATATGGCGAACATCGACCAGGTCGAGGATGCATGGGAACAGCTTCGGGATATTGGCGTGCTGAAGTCCAGGGTCGCTCCGATCACGTACATGAACTCGTCTGCCGCGATCAAGGCCTTTTGCGGGCGGAACGACGGCGTGGTCTGCACCTCGTCGAACGCGGTGCTGCTGTTTGACGCCTATCTGAAAGAGTTCGATAAGATGTTCTTCTTCCCCGATCAACACTTGGGAAGAAACACCGGGGCAAAATTCGGCATACCGCTCGACAAGATGGCTTTGTGGAATCCGCACGAGGAACTTGGCGGAAATACAGAGGAAGAATTGCACGAAGCGAAGCTGATTTTATGGCGTGGGCACTGCTCGGTACACGGCAGATTTAAGCTCTGGCACGTGGACAAGATCCGCGAAGATATCCCCGGCGTTCAGGTGCTCGTTCACCCGGAATGCATTCGCGAGGTCGTGGAGCAAAGCGATCTCAACGGCTCCACATCGTTCATAATCAAAACCGTTGAAAATGCTCCGAGCGGTTCAAAATGGGCCATCGGCACCGAAGTGAATCTTGTTAACCGACTGCAGCAGCGGTTCCCGGATAAAGAGGTCCATCTGCTCGCTCCCGACCTCTGCATGTGCGCAACGATGTATCGAATCGCTCCCCAAAATCTCGCGTGGGCGATTGAAAATCTGCTCATTGGAAACATCGTCAACGAGATCGTCGTCGAGGACGAAATAAAGCATTTTGCCGGAATCGCTCTCGAACGGATGATAGCCATGACCGAGGCGAAGAATTAAAACGCAGAGACGCAGAGTTTTGAATTTTTTTTCTCTGTGCCTTCGCGTCTCCGCTGGGTGAGGTTTTTATTGCAAAGATCCTGGAAAAATTGGCCGATAATACGCCTGGCAAATTTTATGTGGACAGGCAATGCATCGATTGCGATGTCTGCCGCGATACTGCCTCCGCCAACTTCACACGCAACGACGAAAACGGATATTCCTACGTCGAAAAACAGCCGGAAACCGTTGAAGAATTTGAGCTCTGCGAAGAAGCGATGAACGCTTGTCCGGTTGAGGCGATAGGTGATGACGGCGTCAAAAAATTCTTGACTAGACCTTAATTTTGATCATCCCTTCTTCGACGGATACGTCATATTTATCGATCGAACAACTCTTCTTTGTAAAGCATTCACCGGTGCGGATGTCGAAACGCCAGGCGTGCAGATCGCATTCGACGATGTTACCGTAAAGCCGCGAATCGGCCAGCGGATATCCTTTGTGAGGGCAGAAATTCTCAATCGCGTAAAACATACCATCAACGTTGTACAGTGCTACCTCGGTGCCATCTTTTAGCTTTACGGTCGCGCCGCGGCCCGGCGGCACGGATTCTGCCTTGCCGACCGTGACCAGCTTGCCTAAACGCTTCGGTTTGCGTTTGTTTTCTCGATGTTTACCCATCTTTCTTTGCAGAAGCCCGCGCATCAGCACGGGCGATATGAACCACGTTGGTCGTTTCGCCCTTCCGTACGTGCATACTTCTGCATATACCCAGTTTCGCTAAATCGCATAACAAATCGCAAATCGGAAGCCGAAAATCTTATAGCTTGCTTTCTTTCTCAAACTCAATGAAAATAATAAGAAGGAGATTTTTCTGATGGATGAAACTTCGGTAAAAGCGCGTATGCGGTGTCGCGAAATTATGACGAGCAGCGTCAAAACCGCGACCCGCGATATGACGCTAAAGGATGTTGCGATTTTTATGCGCGATGGGGATATGGGGTCGATTCCGGTTGTTGAAGACGGGAAACTTGTCGGCATCGTAACCGACCGCGACATAGTTGTCCGCTCAATAGCTGAAGGACAAGGGGCTACGTCTACTGTGGGCCAAGCGATGACGAGTGAGATATTTTCGGTACGGCCCGACGATTTCGTCTTTGAGGCGATTCGGCTTATGGGTGATAAGCAAATTCGGCGTGTTCCTGTAGTAAATGAAAAAGGCGACCTCGCCGGCATCATTGCGATGGCCGACATTGCTTTGGAAATGGAAGACGAGCGGGAGATAGCCGAAACGCTCGAGGAAATATCGAGCGGAAGCAGCTTTTGGAGAAAAGGGTGAAAGACGAGGGATAAGCCGGATTTTTCATTCCTCATCCCTCACTCCCTCAGATTATGGCTAAATCGACAAACCGCTATTTTCAGTTTATCGGTTCATCAAAGAACGCTCAGTCCTCGGGGAAGCTTTGGTATCCTGCGGCGGATGTTTACAAAACTCCGGATGGCTGGGTGGTTAAAGTTGAATTGGCAGGCGTTTCAGTCGAAGATATTGCGATCGATGTCCAAGGAAATTTGCTGTATATCGCAGGATGCCGAAAGGACAGATCGTGCGTGGTTGGTGGTTCTTACCAACAGATGGAAATCACGTACAGCAACTTCGAGAAGACGTTGAAATTTCCGGCTTCCATCGAAGGCGTACGGCTTGACCATATGTTCGAAAACGGGCTGCTCATTATCCGCCTGAAAAAAGGAGAGACGGTAAATCCATAGAACACGAGAGTCAGATCGGTAAGGGTAAACTTATGGCGGAAGAGAAGAAACAGAAGCAGAAACAGGAGAAAGAACAGGCAACATCGAATCCTCTGCCGGAGACGTTTGAGATCTCGGTATTGCCGCTGCAGAACACGACGCTTTTTCCGGAAACGGTCGTGCCGTTAGCCGTTGGCCGAGATCGTTCCAAGAAGGCAGTTGAAGCGGCCCTTTCGACCGAAGAAAAGCTTATCGCTTGTCTAACGACCAAAACCGAGAACGTGACCGGTGACGAAGCGAAATATGACGACCTGTATCAAGTTGGAACAGTCGTTAACATCAAACGGATGATGCGAAACGAGGGCATCATGCAGCTTATTGTTCAGGGGCTTGACCGCTTTCGCGTGACAGAGTGGTTGCAGGAACAGCCTTTTTTGAAAGCCAAATGCGAGATTCTGCCCGATCTTACGAAGGTAGACGACGAAGAGATCGAAGCTCTGAAACGCAATATTCAGGGAATGATTCAGGAGGCGTTGGCCTTGCTGCCGAACATTCCGCCCGAGATCCGCATGGCGGTTATGACGCAGACCGATCCGGTCCAGCTTGCGTATTTTCTTGCGTCGGTGCTCGATCTTGGGGTTGAGACCGAGCAGAGAATGCTCGAATCAAATACGGTTGACGAGCTGCTGACGCTTACACACGCGGCCTTGGCACGTGAGCTGGAAATAATGCAGATCCGCTCGAAGATCGCCACCGAGGCGCAGACCGAGATGGACAAGTCTCAGCGCGATTACATCCTGCGTCAACAAATGAAGGCGATCCAGAAAGAGCTGGGCGACGATGAGGGCGGCGGTGAAAAGGCCGAGGCAGCCCAACTACGTGAAAGGCTGGAGACGGCCGATCTCCCGGAAGATGTTAGAAAGGAAGCCGCGCGTGAGCTAAAACGCATGGAGGCGCTTCCACAATCGGCGCCGGATTATCACGTCATACGCACCTATCTTGAATACGTTCTGGAACTGCCGTGGAAAAAATCCAGCGAGGAAAAGCTCGATCTGAACGAAGCGAGAAAGGTCCTGGATGAGGATCACTACGGCCTGGAAGACATAAAAGAACGTATTCTGGAATCCCTTGCCGTCATCAAGCTGCGTCCGGATTCGAAGAGCCCGATACTGCTGTTTGTCGGGCCTCCCGGAGTAGGAAAAACGTCGTTGGGACGCTCGATCGCACGCGCTTTAGGACGCGAATTCGAAAGGCTCAGCTTGGGTGGAATGCGCGACGAGGCCGAGCTTCGCGGACACCGGCGAACGTATATCGGAGCTATGCCGGGCAGGATAATTCAAGCGCTTCGTCGCGTTGGCGTAAACAATCCGGTGATGATGCTCGACGAGATCGACAAGCTTGGAAACGATTATCGCGGTGATCCGTCGGCCGCTTTGCTCGAAATTCTCGATCCGGCGCAGAACAACAGCTTTCGCGACAATTATCTTGATCTACCATTCGACCTGTCGAAAGTATTTTTTATTGCGACGGCCAATCAGCTTCAGCCAATACCCGCACCTTTGCGTGACCGCATGGAGATAATCCAGCTTGCCGGTTATGGGGATCGTGAAAAGCTCAATATCGCGAGACAGTATCAGGTCGCACGCCAGTTATTGGAAAACGGTTTGACGGCAGATCAGCTGGACATTACGGACGACGCCCTTAATCTTTTGATCACCCGATATACCAGGGAGGCGGGGGTTCGTCAGCTCGAGCGGACGATCGGGAATCTGGCCCGCAAGGTTGCGTTAAAGGTCGCTCAGGGCCTGGTTGAAAAGACCACGATCACCGCAGGCGACGTAAAACGATATCTCGGCTCACCGCGGTTCTTCCCTGAAGAAGCGAGAAAAGATCTACCGGCCGGCGTTGCTACCGGGATGGCTTGGACCGAGATGGGTGGCGAGGTATTGTTTATCGAGGCCACCGCGCTTCCGGGCGGCAGCGGTTTGACGTTGACCGGCCAACTCGGTGAGGTGATGAAGGAATCCGCGCAGGCGGCGCGCAGCTATTTGTGGTCCCACGCAACTGAATTAGGAATAGATCCCGAAGCGATCAAGCAAAACGGAGTTCACGTCCACGTTCCTGCCGGTGCGATCCCGAAAGATGGGCCTAGTGCCGGTGTCACAATGGCTTCGGCCCTTGCATCGCTTTACACCGGTAGAAAGGTCCGCTCCGACACGGCAATGACCGGGGAGATCACGCTTTCGGGCTTGGTATTTCCGGTCGGCGGCGTGAAGGAAAAAGTTCTCGCCGCCCACCGTGCCGGAATTCGCCGGATTATTCTACCCGCCCAGAATGAGTCCGACACTGAGGAGATTCCGGAAGACGTTCGTAAAGAGCTTGAGATCATACCGGCAACCCGCGTTAGCGATGTGCTCAACGCTGCGCTAGAATCGAATGTGACAGCGAGCGGCGTACACCCGATTTTGCTCCAGAGCGGCGACGGCAAACATGATGTTCGCGAGCCGCTGATAGCAAAAGAAAAGGAAGGTTGACCGTCCACAGGTAATTACCCCCAAGATTTATTTCAAAACTCCCGTATTTTCTGCATTTTCCACTAGAAATATGCGGTTCAATGAGTGTATGCTTATAGGTTAGGCGCTTCGGAACACGGCCTCTTCTTAAAATCATACCTTGTGCGATTTTTACGGGCGGAATCAACTCTTTTCAGGCAACATTAGGTTGCTGAATTTTTAGCACCGAAACATATCCAAAATGGCATTTAAATCTTTATTTAGTTTATTTTCCAGCGATCTGGCAATAGATCTAGGAACAGCAAACACGCTTGTTTACGCCAAAGGCCGCGGCATTGTCGTCTCCGAGCCATCGATCGTGGCGATTAACAAGGTTACAAATCAGGTCGAAGCGGTCGGACGCGATGCAAAAGAGATGCTCGGCCGTACGCCGGGCAACATCGTAGCCATTCGACCCATGAAAGACGGCGTCATTGCCAACTTCGAAGTTACCGAAAAAATGCTTCAGCATTTTATCCGCAAAGCCCATAACGGCAAATCGTGGGTTAGACCAAGAGTTGTTATCGGCATACCGTCGGAAATCACGCAGGTTGAACGCCGCGCGGTCGAAGACTCGGCCTATCGAGCAAAGGCATCCGAAGTATATCTTGTCGAAGAGGCGATGGCCGCCGCGATCGGAGCGGGGTTGCCAATTACCGAGCCGCACGGAAATATGATCGTCGATATAGGCGGCGGAACTACAGATATTGCTGTTATCTCACTCTCAGGAATCGTCTATTCACGTGCGGTGCGTGTCGCCGGAAATGAAATGGACGAAGCGATCACGCAGTACATCAAACGCAAATATAACTTACTCATCGGCGAACGCACGTCGGAAGCGGTCAAGATCGCTCTCGGAAGCGCATTCCCACTTGACGAGCCTTTATCGATGGACGTTCGCGGAAGAAACCTTATCGAAGGTATTCCGAAGACGATCACGATGACTGACGAAGAGATCCGTGAAGCCTTATCCGATGCGGTCTCAACGATCATCAATGCAGTACGCGTTGCCCTCGAACGCACACCTCCTGAGCTTTCGGCCGATATTGTTGAGCGCGGCATCGTGTTGACGGGTGGCGGCGCTCTCCTCAAGAACCTTGATAAACGTTTGACGATCGAGACTGGACTTCCGGTTGTGATCGCGGATGACCCTCTATCATCGGTTGTGCTGGGCACTGGCAAAATGCTCTCCGATATCGAACTGCTCAAACGCGTTAAATGGGATAATTCGTTAATGACAGGAAGTTAAATCCTGGATGAGGGATGGGGATGAGGGATGAGCAAGAGAATTTTCAGAATGTTTTCTCATACTCATCCCTCATCTCTCACACCTCATCCCTAAACTAAAGGGATGGCTGAGCGAAGTCAAAAAGAAGTATGGCGATTGACACCTTGGCTGGTGATCCTTCTGCTTTTGGGTAATTTCGTGTTGATGGCTTTCGATGCCAAGATCGACGGCGGCCAGCGGGTGATTCGCGTGTGGTCCCAAACGGTCGCCGATTTCGTTCAATCACCGGTAACAAACTTAACTTCAGTGGCTTCCGGATACTTCGGATCGATCTCCAACCTTCGTTCGGCACAAACAGAAAACGATATTCTCAAACAGAAAGTTCAGGAACTCGAAGTAGAGAACAAAGGAAACGAAGACCTGACGGCAGAAAATGCACGCCTGCGGTCCCTGCTAGACCTGAAAGAAAAAAGCAAATACAAACCTTTGATGGCCCAAATCATCGGCCGCGATCCGTCGGTTTGGTTTGATTCGTCCATAGTAAACCGCGGCAGCCTCGATGGCGTTAAGCTGAATATGCCTGTTGTGACCGATGGCGGGCTTGTAGGCCGCGTTACCGCTGTCAGCCCTTTGACCGCGCAGGTCGATCTGATCACTCGAGATAAGTCGGGGTTAGGAGCAATTGTGGGAGAGATTGGTGCCTCGAACGCATTGGGCGTCATTAGCGGAACTAGCAAAAAAGATCTCGTTGAGATGCGTTACGTCTCAGGCAGCGTCGATGTTCAGGTGGGCCAGATCGTTTATACCAGCGGGCAAGACGGCATTTATCCGGCGGGGCTGAAGGTTGGCGAGATAGTCGAAGTTCGCAGCGGTTCAGCTACGGTTCCGCATCAGATCTTTATACGCCCGAGTTCGGGGATCAATTCGATGCAAGAGGTCGCGATATTATTGTACGAGCCGCCCGTACGCACGGAATTCGACCAAAAATTGCCCAATGCGTTGAAAGACGATAAGAAACCGGCAGGCAGGAGGCCGTAGGCGCGGCAGTAATAGAAAGTGACGACTTACAGCCTTTTGCCGACTGCAAACTTTTTTAGATGAATCAATTAAAAATCACAATTGCTCTCATTATAGCGATACTGCTGCAATGGACGCTGCGGAATGTAGCGGAGCCGTTCGCTTATATTGATTTTCCATTGATCATCATCGTTTATGCTGCACTACAGAGAGATGCACTAAAGGCGATCTTTTTCGGGACATTTGCCGGCCTTGCGGTCGATGCGTTAAGCGGCGGACTTCTCGGCTCGAACGCATTCTCGAAAACCCTTATAGCTTATATGGTTTCCGAGCTGGCGCGGAGGGTCTATATGGACAACCTTTTGCTTAGGATCCCCGTCATAGCGGGTGCATGTTTGTTGGGTAATTTGATCTATTTTGGGATGCACACACTTCTTGGACAGGAGCCGGTCGGGCAGTTGATCGTTGTCGTCGCCTACTCGCTGATCGGGACTACGATCGCGGGTACGTTCATCTACATATTTTTAGACTACTTTTTGGTCGAAAAAACGCGCGGCAAAAAGCGAGAGATTTTCTCAAATCGGCGTCAGACTCGACGCAAAAATCCGATAAGATTTACGAGGTAGTAATTTAAATGAGTCAGAACTTTCTGGACGTATGAAGCTCAACGAACAAGCTCAGAATTTAGGTTTAAGGATTGCGACGATTCAAATCATTGCGTTTGTTCTGCTTACGATCCTGGGCGTTCGCTTATATTATCTTCAGGTCGTTCAAGGGCAATACTACAGCGAAAGAGCTGAGAATCAAAGGATCAGGCTTATCCCTATTCCGGCTCCTCGCGGTGCGATATTCGATCGCAACGGAACGCTTCTGGTTGATTCGCGCCCGACCTACAATGTCGTTTTATCGAATGAACCGATCAACAAAATCGATGTGACGGACAGGGTGGACGGCTATGCGAAAGGCCTTGGCCTGGAAAGCAAATTTGTTGTCGAGCGGCTTAATTTAATTAAAAAGCAAAACGATTTCGAGACGATGGTTCTGAAAGAAAACGCGACGATGCAGGATATAAGCTGGGTCGAATCGCACTCGCTGGAATACCCGGAGCTTCGTGTCGAATTGCAGCCGCAGAGGTTCTATCCGCACGGATTGGTTCTGGCTCATGTGCTCGGCTACGTCGGCGAAATCAGCCCGAAACAGATTGAATCCGACGAATACAAGGAAAAGGGAATGCGGCCGGGCGATATTATCGGGAAAGGCGGCCTTGAGCAGTATTACGATGAGTTTCTGCGCGGAAAGCCCGGTTATCGCAAGGTGATCGTCGACAGCCGCGGGCGTGTCCAAACCGAGATCGAGGTCGTGCAGCCGCAGGCGGGTCAGGATATGATCTCTACCATCGATCTCGATTTGCAGACTGCCGCCGAAGAAAAGCTTGCGGCGACACCCACCAAGCGCGGCACTATCATCGCGATGGACCCGAACAATGGTGAGGTCTTTGCCATGGCTTCGCTTCCTTCGTTCGATCCGAACATCTTTGTCCAGGGCAGCAAGACACCTGACGGCCGCAAACAGATCGCGGCATATTGGCAGGACGAAAGCCGTCCGCTTTATAACCGCGCTATCCAGGGAAGATACCCGCCCGGCTCGACCTGGAAAATTCCCGAATCCGTTGCCGGACTGCAGCAGGGAGCGATCTCCGTTGCTCATTCGAACCTGGCTTGCGGCGGCGGCATTCAGGTCGGAAATAAGTTCACCCGATGCATGGGCAACCACGGAAGCCCGAAGCTCGATTACGCGATTACGCATTCATGCGACGGATACTATTACCGGCTCGCGTTGAAGATGGGCATCGAGGGTATCATAAAGATGGTCGAGACCTTTGACTACGACAAGCGTTCGGGCATCGATCTGCCGAACGAAAAGATAAGCCAAACGCCGAAAAGCTGGAAACCGATAGTCGAAAAGCGCGAAGGAAAATGGAGCGATATACGCACCGTTTATTCGGGCATCGGACAGGATACGGTGGTTGTAACGCCGATCTCCATGCTGCGGGCCGTCGCAAGTGTCGGTATGCAGGGACGAATGTACACGCCGCATTTTCTCAAGGAATTTAAGCCGATAAGCTCAGTTGGGAAGGATAGCGATCCGGGCTTTGTGCCGGCTCGAGAAGGCTTCGGCTTTCAACATCCGGAGCCTAAGATCATCGAGATGACCGCAGACCAGAACGACCTAGTTGTAAAGGGCATGTGGGGCGTGGTCAACGGCGGAGGAACCGGCGGGGGAATTAAAATACCGGGTTTCGAAATTGCGGGTAAAACCGGAACGGCCCAGGTCGCCGTCGTCGGCCAGGATGTCGGAGCCAAAAAAGACCACGCATGGTTTGTCAGCTTTGCTCCGGCGTACAAGCCGGAAATCGCGGTTATCGGATTGGTCGAAAACGTCGGTTTCGGCGGAAGCTTCGCGGCTCCTGCCGTTAAAGGTGTTTACGAGGCGTATATGGCTAAGAAAGGGATTTTGCCAGTCGATCCGAATTTGGTGGCGAAACGGTGACGGAGGCGCGGAGCTTGAGAGACGCGGCGACAGAGCGAGGATTTCACCGCGCCTCCGCGTCCCGCCTTATCCGTGTCGCAAAATGAAATGGTAGCAATAATCGAAAAACGAGATCTGCGGGATTTTGACTGGCTGACATCCTTGCTGGCCATCTCTATCGCGTCTTTTGGTATATGGCAGATCCATAATGCATTGCCAACCGAGAGCTATTGGTCGAAGCAAATTATTGGACTGGGCATTGCCGTGGTCGCGTTTGTAGTCGTTGCCTTCAGTGACTACCGCCGAATTATCGATGCCGCGCCTTTCTTCTACGGATTCGGCCTGTTACTGCTTTTTTTGGTCCTGACGCCGCTCGGCGTTGAGGTAAATGGCCAGCAGGCTTGGCTCAAATTACCGGTTGTCGGACAGTTTCAGCCGTCGGAATTCGTAAAGATACCGACCGTTCTGATGTTGGCCAAATATTTCGGCGCCCGCAGATCGGGCGAGTTGAGTATAAAGGAGATTTTGGTCGGCTGCGCGATCTTAGCCGGGCCCGTCGGCCTGATCATGCTTGAACCCGACGCCGGCCAAGCCATGACGTATTTTCCAATCCTTGCCGCCGTGCTGTTCCTTTCGGCAATAAGGATCAGATACGTTGTAATCGTTTTGGTGGCCGCCGCGGTGTTTATTCCGGCATCTTATTATGTCGGAGTTCAAACAGGAGTCATAAAAAAATACCAACAGGAGCGCATCAGCGCCATTATCGATCCCGAGAGTGTGGATCCGCGGGGTTATGGATATCATACGATCCAGTCGATTATCACGGTCGGGAAGGGCGGGCTTTCGGGCATAAAAGGTGATTCAGAAACGTCACAAAGTGTATTGAAATTCCTGCCCGAGCCGCATACGGACTTTATCTTTGCGGTAACTGCCGAGAATACCGGCTTCATCGGCTGCGTGTCTCTGCTGCTCGCATATGCTCTATTGTTGTCTCGGCTGATAGCGGGAGCCCGTGAGGCGTCTGACCGGCCCGGCATGCTTGTTATCATGTCGATAGCAACCGCGATGTCATTCCAGATCTTTATAAATGTAGGAATGGCGCTGGGTTTTTTGCCGGTTATCGGTGTTCCGCTGCCGCTGATGAGCGCGGGATTGTCCGCAATCCTTTCCACCTTTATCGCTATCGGTTTTGTCGTAAGTATTAAGATGCGTCGTTTTGTCAATTAGGAGAATTTTGCACAATGGCGAGAGAAATTAGAAGAATTAGAACGACGGAAGTTGAATCAATACCATTAAGTAACATCGGGCTTTCAAAGCTTGCATGGTTGGTTATGGCCTTGCTTTTGGCATTGTCGGCCGGGGGACTAACTGGTGTTCTCGCTTCTTATTACCTGAATAATTCTCGTTACGCTATCGAGGTTTCCGCTCTCGCTACATATCGCCCGCCGCAAGTTACGACAATCTATGCTGACGACGGTGAGACCGTATTAGCTGAATTTGCGATCGAAAAGCGCATACCGATCAAAGAACAGGACATTCCCAAGAAAGTCGAGGATGCGTTGATTGCGGTCGAGGACAATCGTTTTTACGATCATATCGGCGTCGATCCATACCGCATCTTGGGCGTTGTTTTAAAAAACTTTACGACGGGTAAGATGGAAGGAGCATCAACGATCACCCAGCAGCTTGCGAAAAACCTATTTCTTTACAAGGATCAGACTTACACGCGAAAGGTCAACGAATGGGCCGTCGCATTGCAGATCGAGAGATTTTATACGAAAAGGCAGATCCTTGAAATGTACATGAACTATGTGTTCCTTGGTGCGGGTGCATACGGTTTTGAAGCCGGTTCCAGAACGTATTTTGGAAAGTCGCTAAAGGACCTCACTTTAGACGAGGCCGCTTTGCTTGCGGCAATTCCAAAATCTCCGGAATATTCGCCGACGCGAAATATGGAGAAAGCCAGAATGCGCCGGGACATCGTACTCGACCAAATGGCGAAATATTACCCCGAGACTTACTCGCAGGCTGAAATCAATGCAGCAAAAGCAAAACCGATTAAACTCGCGGACACTGCCTATTATCAATCTCTGCCAAAATCGACATCCTGGGACTATCCGGTCGAAGAGATTCGCAAAAATCTGGAAGAGAAGTATACAACAAGGGTCGCCCAGGGAGGCCTTAAGGTTTATACGACTATAAATGTTGAAGCGCAAAAGATCGCAACAAAAACAATTCGGGAACGGCTGCGACAGTTTGACAAGGGGCGACGCTGGCGATCGGAATATCAGAATATTCTGGTCAACGCAGATGGCGAACCATTAACCGATGCGAAAGATATCGAGAAGGCGTTGAGTTCGTATAAACACGCCGATTGGTATGGAGACGAATATGAGGCAGGCGAGTACATAAAAGGCTTGGTTGTTAAGGTGAATCCGACGGCAGACGAAGTCGGCGTGCGGTTCGGGAAATACAGAGCCGTAATTACAGGAAAAAACATGGGCCGTAGTGGAAAACGGCCAAAAGATGAATTAAAGCCGGGGTTCCTGCCGGAGTTTCTGGTCGAAAAGGTTGACACTCAGAATCAAGTCCTTGAAGTTCAATTATCGCAGGAGCCGGACATTCAAGCGTCGCTGGTAACGATTAATTCGCACAGTGGGGAAATCGTAGCGATGGTCGGCGGATACGATTTTCATACAAGCAAGTTCAATAACGCGACTCAGGGCTTGCGGCAGACCGGCTCGGCCTACAAGCCTTTCATTTACACAGCGGCGGTCGAAGATGGGATGACACCAGACATGCTTGTCAGCGGTGCGCCGATAAAACGCGGCGGATGGTCGCCCCACAATTACGACGGCAGCTTGAGCCATCCGAACGTTCCTTTGAAGATTGCCCTGGCCAAATCCTACAATCTTGCGGCTGTTCATCTGCTCGAACAGGTCGGCATTCAGGCAGGCGGTCAGATGGTCAGGCGCTTCGGGATTACAAACCCGATGGCGCCCAGTTTGCCCTCAGCCCTTGGGGCGAGCGAAGCATCGTTGCTTGAGATGACGTCTGCTTATTCCACATTTCCTAATAAGGGCATCCGAATACCGCCGCACTTGGTCCGTAAAGTTTACAGCCGGGACGGCACCCTCCTGGAGGAATGGGACAAAGGAAGTTCGAAAGTAACGAGCGAATATGTCGCGCTTACCATGGTTGGTCTGATGCGCGGCGTCACGGGGCCTGGTGGAACGGCGCCCGGAGCAAGTGCCGCCGGCCAACCGCTTGCGGGCAAAACCGGTACGGTAAATGATCACACGGACGTATGGTTTATCGGCTACACCCCGACCTATGTCACCGGTATCTGGATGGGGAATCCGGAGCGTAAAGAATCGCTCGGTGCAGGAATGACGGGTGGACACGGGGCATTGCCGTATTTTAATACCTTCATGAACGCATTTATGAAGGGCAAACCGATCGAACGGTTTCCAAGTGCCCCACCGATGCCGTCCGACATCAAAAATTTGATGGAACGAAATAAACGTGAAGAGCTTGAGAAACTTGATAAAGCTGATCAGGCAGCGATTCGCTCAGGTGCGATCACGGCCGGGAAGACGACCACGACAGGCGCCGATTCGACAACTACCATCGTTCCGTCCGGCGACACGGGCGGCGACGGTGGCAAGACGCCTCCGTCTGGCGACAATCCACCGCCTATAAAACCTCACATTCAACAGCCTCCGGTCAAGAATCCGGACCCGCCGCCGGCAGACCGGCCCGAAGGTGCCAAGCCGAAAGGCAAAAAAGGCGACGGGAGATAGTAAAAGAAAGGGAGCGACATTTTAACGGCAATCGCTCCCTTTCATTTGTGATAGTTACAAAACTACGAAACAAATTTAGAGAGATAATGCGGCAGCATTTTCCTCCACCAGACCCAATCGTGATTGACATCGTGACCCCAGATATCGAGCACGTGCGGGATTCCTTTTGAATGCAGCAAGCCGGAAAATTCCCGACTCCGGTCCGGTGCTTCAAACGATCCCTGGCCCGTTACGATTGCGATGGAATCGGCCTGCTGCAGACGCGGCAGGTGATAGTCGTCATTCAGGTTCTTGAGATACATTTCCGGATTATTGTAATAGACATTGTCGTCGAAGTAATCTTCGAGGTAGTTGTAGATGTTGTAGCTGCCACTCATAGCGATTACGCCGCGGAAATTGTCCGAATGCTTGAAGTAAGTGTTTGCCGCCAGAAGCGCTCCTAGCGATGCGCCGGTCGTTAAAGGCTTGGCGTCTTCGCCGCATTCGTTTCGGATAAGCGGAAGCACTTCTTCCATGATGTACTTGTCGTAACGCGACAGCATTTCGACCTTCCAGCCAGGATGCGATTCCTTATTGAGCAGGCTGTAGCTATTAACCGAGTTGATCGAATACGCACGGATAAGCCCTGTTTCGATAAAATCCATGATCGCGTCGATAAGATAAAATCGTTCGTACTCAAGATAATCGGCGGCGGCTGTCGGGAACATCAGCAGAGGATGGCCCGCGTGCCCGTAGGCAACGAGCGGCATATCCATACCCAAATTCTGACTAAACCACGAGGTTGTATCGCGTCGCATAGAACAAGTAAGCTCCAGATTGATTTTGAACTAATGAGGTTAAAGGAAAATCGGCCCGACCGCAAGTAATTAAGAGAAAACGCGGTCAACAAGTGAGGACAGGCCGCGGCCTGTCCTCACTGCATTATTGAGCGGCAGGCTCAGCGATCTATCCTCATTTCGTTACCGTAATCTCACGCGTGGTCGAATTATACCCGCCATTATCAACAAGATTGCCGTCTTTATCGATAAGTTCAAGTGTTAAGGTGTGGTTGCCGGCGGTCAAACCTGACAGCCAGATCGGCCACCATTTTTCGATGAATCTCGGTTCTGTGCCGTCCACCGAATACCGCACACGATATTCGCCGCCCTCAAAGGTCAGCTTTGCATTAGAGAGCCAAAAGTCGATCATTATCGCGTCCGCATCGGCCCCCTTGTACTCACCCTTTGGCCGGCTGTACGTAAGTAGGGGTTTACTGCGATCAATCGGACCGGCGGCGGATGTCTGCATATCCTTCCCTTCGGGCGTGGCAGTTGTGTTGGCATTAGACATAGGCTGTCCTGAATTTGTCGTCGAAGGCCTGTTCACGTCCGCGCCGCCGCTCTTGACGGTAAATTTGACCATCTGAAACGCGCCTTCATTTTTATAGCTTTCATGCCAGGGACGCGACGGGAAAACGCGAAGCGTGTGCTCGCCGTCTGCCACATTCCGCAGCTCGAATACTTGGTCAAGATTGTAGTATGCCTCGTAGGACTGATTGTCCAGAATGACGTGGATATGGTTTCCGGTGTGGGTCGCCTCGTCCATCATCGGCTTGTAGTTCTTAAGATCGCCGCCGAGAAGCAGCTTCACCTTAACCGTTGAGCTCGGGACGGTGCTGTTTGCCCCAGGTAAAACGATCTTCAGGACAGGCCTACCTTCGTCTTGTTGACCCCTCGCTACCATTTGGTCCTTTATCTTTTGGGGACGTTCGGCGATCGAAATCGTATCTTTCACGGCATCGAGCGTGCCCGCCGTATTTGCGTTGGTGGTTTTGTTATTTGTGGTGGGCGAAGAACCGCAGCCCCACGCAAAAACTATTAGCGTTAACACCACGTATAATTTCGTATTCCTCATTGTTTCTCCTTGATTACAGTTCCCGCTTCAGCATGCTTTCTGCCGCGTATGCCGGGCGAGGCAAGCTAAAGTTTGGGTTTTGAATCACTTCATACCCAAAAACATCATTGAAATTCGCGATTATTCTATCTTCGACCTCGGACATCTCGATCTCGCCGCCCAGCAGCTTGTCCATCGATGCAACCGGTTCGCCTTCGCATGCGATAATCCAGTTGTAGTAGCTGAGATCGGTATTTACGTTGAGGGCAAAGCCGTGTGTCGTGACCCAGCGTTTGATGTGTATGCCGATGGCAGCTACTTTGCCTTCATGCGTGTGAACTCCCGTGAGGCCTTCGATTCGAAACGATTCAATATCAAAATCGGCCATTGATCGAATCAAAACTTCTTCAAGATCTCGAACGTATTTGTGAACGTCTTCGCGGTCCGGCGAAAGACTGATGATCGGATAGCCGACTATTTGCCCAAGCCCGTGATAAGTTACCTTACCGCCCCGATTCGTTTCAAATACCTCGACGCCCAAATTCTTCAAAAGCTCCGCCGTTGCCAGGACGCCCGTCTCTTTAGCACGGCGGCCGATCGTGAAAGTATGTGGATGTTCGAGCAGAACCAGAAAGTCTTTATCACGCCCGGCGATCACCTCAGCCTCGAGCGTTCGTTGAACCTCAAGACCTTCAGCGTAACCGACTCGCCCAAGGCGGCGAACTTCTAACATCCTTTTATGCATCTCTCTTATGATAAAATTTTTAACAGCATTTGAACAGAAAGGGTTAATTATGAAAACAGTAACAAAACTTGCCTTCGCCGCCATTGCGGTTTCGATCTTAGCTGTGTCCGCGTCGGCGCAGAAAAAAACGCCCGTCACGCGGGCCAAGCCAACGGTGGTGACTACAAATTCGGCCTCATCCGCTGCGACGCAATCGGACGCCCAAAAAGTGTCCAACCAGGTAATAAACGTAACGAAGTTTCTCTATCTTCTGGGCGGGATCGCCAAAGGCATAGAAGACATAGACAAGGATTCGAAAGCAAACCGGGCCGCCCGTGATCAAAACACAACGAATAAGAAAAGCTTTATCCAAACAATCCGAAATCTCAGGGCAGGGCTAGCCGCTCTCGAGGTCGATTTTCGTACGAAACCATTGTTGCGAAAATACCTCTTAAAGATCGATGGAATCACCGGACTTAGCGCTCAGGCCGAAGATCTTGCTGTTGCCGGAAGGTTTAGCGAATCCGGCAGGCCGCTGGTGACGGTTGTCGAAAAGCTTTCGGATACATTGGTAGCGATGCCGTAGGTTCTACGGCTTTTTGAGAGTGGCCGCATTCTTTTCCGGCTCGCAAACTTCGATCTTTGTGTTGTCTGAAACGGCTGCTTTTACGCTATTAGAAGCCAATCCCAGCTTTGTTCGAATAAATTTGTCCGCTTCATCCCGGATCAGTTCCCCGTTGATCACATTTGTTTTTTTAGAAAGTACTTCGCCTTTCTTCTCGAGCGATGCGGGTTCCAGAAAGACATACCATGGGGAGCCCCATTTCCGCGTGTCGCCAGCCTCGCGACGCTGGGCGGAATGAACCGTAGTTTCGCGCGAGGTTCTCGCATCGGATTCATAAACGGCCGGAAACGCGATCTTAGATTCGTCTAAATTTGCCTTCATCGCCGAAACCGGATCGTATTCACCGACGGCAATTACCTCAAGGCCGCTTGCTTTATATCTGTCGTAGAGTTCCTGCACGTAGGGAGCGTCGTATTTCCAATTTGGGCACCAGGGAGCGAAGTACACCACCATCACAAGCTTTTTACCGTTTGTAAAGTCCCGAAGGTTCGTACTCCCGTCCGTGCGAATGTTCCTATACGTCCAATCTTTGTAATCGAACGTCTTTTCAACTATCGGCGACTGCTCATTTTGGGCGAGGGCCTGTATAAACCCAAGCGACAATAAAATTACGGCAAAAATACCTTTCATATATATGTAAACCTTGACAGGTAAAGATTATCTGTTCAGATGTTTCAAGACAAGGAAATAGTTGGCAGAAATGAGCGCACGGAACGAGAGAGCCCGGAGCGCCTGAATGAGAATGATCTATTTCGCGACCAACGCTGGCTTGCGTCTGGATTTCGCGGCCCAATAAACGATATTCAAATATATCCCTGTTATGGCGGACAGCGCGGCCAATCCTGAGAAGAACAGCAGAAATGTTACCTGCCAGGTTCCGGTAAAGTAGTAGAAATGAGCTTCGCGAAATAATCGGGTCTTGAGGCTTGGCGGCGCCGACGTTTTTGTTTCGCCGGTTTCGGCATCGATAAAGATAGAATCTGCTCCAAGGCCGCCGATCGACTGATACTGCGGCCGGCCATCCTTCATCAGCAGCGTCAGCGCTGTAGTCGGCAATTGCTTGCCAGCCAGTTCGTTCGTTTTCAACATAGCCTCAGCAGGCGAAATTTTTAGAC